>CBDTYP010000071.1:0-11288 GCA_965364645.1 uncultured Gammaproteobacteria bacterium
ATGCTGTGCGCCCTGGCAGGTATCGCCATCACGCCGGGGGCCGCCCCTGGTGGTTGGCAGATCGCCTTGCTTGCGGTCGCCGTGCTGTTGTCCTCGGCGAGTGCCGGTGCCTTCAACCACTACGTCGAGAGGGACCTCGACGCACGCATGCAACGCACGCGCCGGCGGCCCTTCGTTACCGGGCGATTCCGGCCGGGCCCGATGTGGCTCGTCAGCATCATTCTCATGCTCCTCATGGCCGTGGGGGCGACCGCGGTGGCGGTCAATCCCTTCGCGGCGGCCCACGTGTTTCTCGGCGCGTTCGTCTACGGGGTTGTCTACACCGTGTGGTTGAAACGCCGCACGTGGTTGAACATCGTGGTCGGCGGGCTGGCGGGGAGCTTCGCCGTGCTGGCGGGCGCCGCGGCGGTGGATCCCGCGCTCGGCCCCGCGCCGCTCATCCTCGCCGTGGTTCTGTTCCTGTGGACGCCACCGCACTTCTGGAGCCTCGCGTTCGCTTATCGCGAGGACTACTCGGAGGCGCGGGTACCCATGCTCCCGGTGGTCGTGGACGACGCGCTGGCGGCCCGCATCATCCTCGCCCACGCCGTCACCCTCGTGTTGCTCTCCCTGAGCCTGGTTGCGTTCGGCATGGGATGGATCTACGGGATCGGCGCCGCGGTGGGCGGTGCCTACTTCGTGCGCGGGTGTGTGCGCCTCGCCCGGCGGCCGGGCACGGCGACGGCCATGGGTGCGTTCCGCGCCTCGCTTGTGCAGCTCTCCCTGCTCTTGGTCGGGGTCCTGCTGGATAGCTGGCTGCTCGGTTCATGAGGTGGAGGCCGCTACTCGCCGCGGCTCTCGCATCCTCATTGCTGACCCTGCCGGCGGCGGGCCTCCTGGCGCAGTCTTCGCCGGCCCTCGATCGTGAGGAGGCGCTTCGTGCCAGCCAGGCCGCCATCGGCGGGCGTCTCTCTGATCTGCGTTTCGTCGATGCATCCAACAAGAGCGTGCGCATGCGCGACTTCCGCGGCGCACCGCTCGTCGTGAATCTCATCTATACGAGCTGCTATCACAGCTGCAGCGTTTCCACACGCTACCTCGGAGAGATCGTCGACGTGGCGCGGGAAGCTCTCGGCGACGAGTCGTTTTCGGTCGCGACCATCGGCTTCGACAGCGCGAACGATTCCCCGGAGCGCATGGCGATCTACGCACGCCGCCAGGGGATCGAGACGCCGGGGTGGACATTCCTGAGCGCTGACGCGGAAACCACCGGAGCGGTCGTGAAGGAGCTCGGCTTCACCTACGCCGAGTCGCCGAAGGGCTACGATCACATGGCCCAGGTGAGCATCATCGATGGTGACGGCAGGGTCTATCGCCAGATCTACGGCGATCGCTTCGAGCCCCCCGCGCTCGTTGAGCCGTTGAAGGAGCTGGTGTGGGGCCTCGATACCCAATCGAGTGCGCTGGACCGCTGGGCGGACAACATCCGCCTCTTCTGCACCATCTACGATCCGAGCGTCGGCCGCTATCGTTTCGACTATTCCATATTCGCCGCGATCATCATAGGATTCCTCTGCCTCACCGCTATCGCCGTATTCGTGATACGGGCCTGGCGCGAAGGGTCGTCACCACTTCCACACTGATGTCGAGCACCAGGGAGTCCCGCGTGTCACCGCCAAAGAGACTCGCGAGAGCAGCATTCGAGCGCGTCGAGAATGGTTTCGATGCGGTATTCACGCCGCAGTGGAATCCGTTCTACTATCTCGGAGCGTTGGGTTGGTTTTTTTACTGGATCGTCGCCGTCAGCGGCATCTATCTGTATGCCTTCTTCGATTCCGGGGTCACTCAGGCCTACGAGTCGGTGGAGCACATCACTCACGTTCAGTGGTACGCGGGCGGCGTCATGCGAAGCCTCCACCGCTACGCATCCGACGCGCTCGTAATCGTCATGATGCTGCATCTGGTGCGGGAGTACGTAATGGATCGCATGCGTGGACCGCGTTGGTTCACCTGGGTGATCGGCGTGCCCATGATCTGGCTCGTGTTTGCCGCCGGCATCAGCGGCTACTGGGTCGTGTGGGACAAGCTCGCCCAGTACGTTGCGCTCGCTACGTCCCAATGGCTCGATACGCTGCCACTCTTCGGCGAGCCGATCGCGCGCAACTTCATCCATGATTCCACCCTGAGCGGGCGCTTCTTCACCCTCATGGTATTCATCCACATCGCCGTCCCGCTGATCCTCCTGTTCATGATGTGGATACACATCCACCGTCACGCCCACCCCAGGATGAACCCGCCCCGCGGACTGGCCCTGGGCACGCTCGCGGCGCTCGTGACGCTGTCGTTCGTGCACCCGGCGCTCAGCCAGGGTCCGGCGGTCCTCGACACGGTCACCGCCGACGTGGGCCTCGACTGGTTCTATCTGTTCGTCTATCCGTTGCTGGACGACTATTCGGGCCTCGCCCTCTGGGGACTGCTCGGGATCGTCACCGTGGTGCTGGTGGCACTGCCGTGGCTGCCGCGCAGGCAGCCGGTGCCTGCGGTGGTCGACCTCGAGAACTGCAACGGGTGCAATCGTTGCGCCGCCGACTGCCCCCACGGTGCCGTGCGCATGCTCCCGCGCACGGACGGGAGTCCCTACATCCTGGAAGCCGTGGTCGTTCCGGATCTCTGTGTCGCCTGCGGCATCTGTGTCGGTGCCTGCCCGACGGCAACACCCTTTCGCCGGCGCAGCGCGCTCAAGGCGGGAATCGAGCTGCCCGAGCATCCGCTGGCGGGACTCCGCGAGCAATCGATCGATCGGTGCCGGGAGCTCCAGGGCAGCGACCGGGTGATGGTCTACGGATGCGGGGAGGGCCCGAACCTCGATGCGGTGGCCGGCCCGTCGGTGGCGGTGGTCGAGCTGCCCTGCATCGGCATGCTCCCGCCGTCGTTCATCGACTTCATGATCACCCGGCGCCACGTCGACGGGGTGCTCATCACCGGCTGCCGGGAGAATGACTGCTACGAGCGGCTCGGCGCGCGCTGGATCGAGGCGCGCATCGCCGGCGATCGGGATCCGATGCTGCGGCGGCGGGTGCCCCGGGATCGCATCGAGAGCTTCTGGGCGGGCGCCGACGGCGAGGAGGCGCTGAAAGAGGCGCTCGACGCCTTCCGTGCCCGGCTCCGCGAGCTGGAGGCGGCGCAGGCGCCTGTTGTCGAGCAGCGGCGGGAGGCGGTGAGCCATGCGGGCTAGCGCGCCGCAGATCGTCGGGCAGGTCGTACTGTACGCGATCTTCGCCGCGTTCATCGGATACTTCGCCACCCAGCCCGTCTACAGGCACCTGGATCCCGGCGCCGCGCGCATCACACTGAGCTTCAGTCATGCTGGCGAATCGAAGACGGAGTGCCGGCGCCTGACGCCAGAGGAGATCGCCGCGCTCCCGCCCAACATGCGTCGCCCCATGGATTGTCCCCGGGGGCGCGTGCCGCTTCTGGTGGAGCTTCTCGTCGACGGCGACGTGATGTATCGCGCCTCGCTCGAGCCATCGGGACTTGCCGGTGATGGCTCTTCCACGGCATTCGAGCAGTTCACGATCGCGCCCGGAACCCATCGCTTGAGCATGCGTCTGCGGGACAGCCGCCGCGAGCACGGCTTCGACTACGAGACCGAAGAGAACGTGGAACTCGTTCCCGGCGAGCATCTCGTGATCGATTTCCGTGCAGACACGGGAGGCTTCGTGATCCTGTGAGCCTCATCGAATGGAAAGAGCAGTTCAGCCTCGGGGTGCCCGCCATCGACTTCGAGCACCGAGAGCTCATAGAACTGATAAACCAACTCTATGGAAGTGTGCAACAGGCAGGCACCGACACAACCACGGCGGACTTCCTCGGCGAGCTGTACACGCGCATCACGGCGCATTTTGCCCTCGAAGAGAAGATCATGCGTGACGCCGGATACGACGAGTACCACGATCACAAGGATGATCACGAGCGTCTGCTGGACGATATCCGCGATCTGATGGATGATTACGAAGATGGAGTCTATGTGGACTTGGAACGCTTCGGGAACCGCCTGGACGAGTGGTTCAGCGAGCACTTCCGCACCCGCGACGCGCGGCTTCACAAGAGGCTCGGCTGAAGTCCCGCGCGCGCCGTCATGGAACGCACGCTCCCACCCGGGCACATGAGCGAGCCGTCGCCGGGCATGACCGCAGCCGGTTCGTCCCGCGCCCCGGGAAATCGGCAAATCGCCGGATGGCTTTTGATCTGCTGCGCGCTCATCTTCGCCATGGTGGTTCTCGGTGGCGTCACGCGACTCACGGGGTCGGGCCTCTCCATGGTGAACTGGAAACCGATCTCCGGTGTGCTTCCCCCCATCGGTCAGGCAGCCTGGGAGCGCGAGTTCGATCATTACCGCCAATCGCCGGAGTACGCCTACGTCAACAAGGGCATGTCGCTTCGCGAGTTCAAGGGTATTTTCTGGTTCGAGTACGCGCATCGCGTGCTGGGTCGGCTCATCGGTGTCGTGTTCCTGCTGCCGTTCCTCTACTTCCTGCTGCGCCGGCGGATAGGCGCATCACTCGCGCCCAGGCTCGTTGTCATGTTCGTCCTGGGAGGATTGCAGGGCCTGCTCGGCTGGTACATGGTGAAGAGCGGGCTCGTCGACAATCCGCACGTGAGTCAGTATCGCCTCGCGGCACACCTCGGTCTCGCGGTGCTCATCTATGCTTACATGCTGTGGACGGCCGTCGCGATCCTGCGGGGCAGGGGTAGGGACGAGGTCGGAGCCGGGAGCAGGCTGGCGACGATATCGATGCTGCTTGTAGTCGTGGTGTTCGTGACGATGATATCCGGCGCGTTCGTAGCCGGGCTCAAGGCGGGGATGATCTACAACACGTTTCCGCTGATGGGCGATGCCTGGTTGCCCGATGGCATGTGGTCCATGTCCCCCGCCTGGTTGAACTTTTTCGAGAACGCCGCGACCGTGCAGTTCAATCACCGGGTGATCGCTCTCGCCACATTCGCGGGCGTCGTCGCTCTCTGGCTCGGCGCGAGATCCATGCCCCTTACCCGCGCGCAGGGCATCTGGCTTCACATCGTGCTCGCCGCGGCCGTGGTCCAGGTCTCTCTCGGCGTATCGACGCTCTTGTTGCGGGTCCCGGTGACGCTCGCGGCCCTGCATCAGGCAGGAGCGATGGTGTTGCTGACCGTACTTCTGTGCCTCGCGTATGAGTCGCGCTATCGCGCCGGGCCGTCAGTGCAATCCACTTGATCCCATGCATGCTCAGACCGCCGTTTTCACGCGACGGGTGGAGGATCACATGGGTCCGTCTCCGCTGGTGGTCGCGGCGGCCGAGACGTGTCATGAAGTGATCGCCCGCCTCCGCGACGTCGACGCGTCCGTCGTGATCGTGGAGGACCCCGCCGGCCGGGCTGTCGGCATCGTTACCGAGCAGGACGTCGCCCGACGTATCGCCTGTGCGGACCAGGACGATGCGCCCATCGCATCCGTGATGAGCTCTCCCGTGTCGACGATCTCCGAGAACGACTATCTCTACCGCGCCATCGCGCGCATGCGTCGGCGCGGGCTTCGTCACATGCCGGTCGCCGACGATCAGGACAACATCGTCGGCGTGCTGGAGCTGCACCGGGTGATGGCAGTGGCGGCGGAACGCATGCTGGGTCACATCGATCGCTTGAGCCACGATGACGACCTCCAGGGCATGCAGGCCACGAAGGAGGCTCAGACCCAGGTGGCCCTCGAGCTCATGGACGATGCCCTGCCGGGCCCCGAGATCCAGATGTTGCTGAGCCGCATGAACAACGATCTCTACCGCGGTGTGGTGCGCCTGTGCCTGCGCGACATGGAGGCGTCGGGTCTCGGCGGACCTCCGGCGGACTTCGACGTAGTGGTCATGGGCTCCGGCGGGCGCGGCGAGAGCTTCCTGCGTCCCGATCAGGACAATGGCTTCGTCATACGGGACTACCCGGTGGCCGAGCACAAACGCATCGACGGCTGGTTCATCGAGCTCGCCGTCCGCATGACCGATGCGTTGGCGGAAGTGGGGTTCGAGTACTGCAACGGGCACGTCATGGCGACCAATCCCCTGTGGCGGAAGACTCTGTCGGAATGGCGGGAGCAGACACGCATATGGATGGGCAGGAGCCAGGGGCTCGGGCTTCGCTACTGCGACATCTTCTTCGACTTCGACTGCGTGTTCGGATCCGGAGATCTCGCGAGCGAGCTCCGCGGCCACGTCTCGAAGCTCGCGCCCCATCCCTTCTTCCTGAGAGAGCTGTTCAAGGTGGACGAGGAGCATGGCGTGGCCCTCGGACTCTTCGACCGTCTCAAGCGGGACCCTCTCCCGGGACCCAACCAGGGCAAGTTGAATCTCAAGCTGACGGGTACGCTGCCTCTGGTGGGGGCCGTGCGCGTATTGGCTCTACGCGAGCGCATCCGCGAGACCGGAACGCTGGACCGCATGGCGCGCCTTCACGGGAGCGGCGTGCTCGACGACGACGAGCACGACTACCTGGCCGGGGCGTACCGGCACATCTCGAGGCTGCTCCTGCGCCAGCAGCTCGAGAGCTTCCGCGCCGGAGAGACCCCCGGCAATCACGTGCCCCTGGAGGCGCTCTCCGAACGGGAGAGGGACATGCTGGTGGACGCCTTCAAGGCCATCCGGGGCTTTCGTTCCCGGGTGCGCCACGAGCTGATGGCGGACTTCCTCTGAGGCGAAGGGGGGCGCGGCGCTCCCCTCGCGGCTAGACAATCTCTCGTTGATCCGGTATCAGACACGTCGACATGCCGTATACGAACATCGCATCCAGCGCACTGTCCATCTGGCGGGCGCTCGAATCCTACGGTATCGAACCGTCCACGGTATTCAGGCGTGCGGGTCTCGACCCCGACAAGCTCCACGATCCCAACGCCCGCTACCGGGACAAGCGGATTTACAGGCTCTGGCAGCTGGTCCTGCAGCAGACCGGCGACCCCTACGTCGGATTCAAGGTGGCTTCCTTCTGGCACCCGAGCGCCGCCCACGCGCTCGGCTACGCGTGGCTCGCCAGCGCGACCCTGAAGGATGCCCTCGAGCGCACGGTGCGTTACTTCCGCATCATGACCGACAAGGAGCACTTGCTGCTCGAGGAGACCGCTGAGGAGTACCGGCTCATCATCGAGAATCCCGTCGCCGACTACCCGACGGCGGACGAGGATCTGGACGCATCGTTCGCGGCGCTGGTGCATCTCTGTCGCATGTGTCTCGGCGAATCCTTCAAGCCTCGGCGCATCACCATGCGCCGGCCGGAGCCGCCGGAGCTGGCACCCTTCCGCGAACACTTTCGCGCGCCGATTCAGTTCTCGGGAAACGAGGATTCGGTATGTTTCGAGAAGGGCGATGCCCTGACACCGCTCCCGACCGCCAACGCCGAGGTGGCCCGCGCCAACGAAAAGATCGTCCAGGACTACCTGGCACGCTTCGATCGCAGCAGCGTCGCCATGCAGGTGCGGGCGAGGCTGACCGAGCAGCTGTCCTCGGGTCACGCGACCCAGGATTCGGTCGCGGACGCGCTGCACATGAGTCTTCGAAGTCTCCAGCGCCGGCTGAAGGAGGAGGGCACTTCCTATAAGAATCTCCTGGACGAGACCCGGCGCGAGCTCGCGGCTCACTACATGGCCGAATCCCACTTGTCCATCAACGAGATTACCTACCTGTTGGGATTCTCCGAGCCGTCGAACTTCTCGCGGGCGTTCAGGCGCTGGACGGGAAAATCCCCAAGCGCATACAGGGCGGATGCGCCGGGTTTCCCGGGTTGAGAGCCACCGCAACGTCGCGGCGAGCCGCTGACGGCCCTACGATCGGGTAAGCGCCGACCAACCGGCGAGGAATATGGAAGAGCTCAGACTGCAGGAAGCCGTGGTGTTTCTGGCCGCGGCGGCCCTGGTCATCCCCATCGCGAAGCGGTTCAACACGAGCCCCGTGTTCGGGTTCCTGCTGGTGGGACTCGTGGTGGGGCCTCACGGTCTCGCGCGCCTCGCCGAACAGCACACGTGGCTGCGCCACGTGCTGATTACGGACGTCGACGGCGTTCGGGCATTCGCCGAGCTGGGCGTCGTGTTCCTGCTGTTCATGATCGGACTCGAGCTGTCCCTCGAGCGGATCTGGGGCATGCGGCGCTTCGTGCTAGGCATGGGGAGCGCGCAGATCCTCCTCTGCGCGATCGTCATCGCCTGCGTCGCCTGGGGTTTCGGCAACCCTGTGGAGACGTCCGTGGTGCTCGGCAGCTGCCTCGCCCTCTCGTCGACCGCGATTGTCATACAGCTGCTGACGGAGCAGGGACGCTTCGGCACGGCCGTCGGGCGCGGCAGCTTTGCGGTGCTCCTCGCCCAGGATATCGCGGTGGTGCCGATTCTGTTCGTCGTCGCGAGCCTCGGCGCGGACAACGGCGAGCCTCTGGTCTTGACCCTGGGCATTGCCATCGGGGAGGCGGTGCTCGCGGTGCTCCTGATCCTCGGCGTCGGGCGACTCGTGGTCCGGCCGGCGTTCCGCTACCTGAGCGGCCTGCACAGCCCGGAGCTGTTCATGGCCTCGACGCTGCTCATCATCATCGTCACCGCGTCGGCCACCCACGCGGCCGGGTTGTCCGCGGCGCTCGGCGCGTTTCTCGCCGGCCTGCTGTTTGCGGATTCCGAGTTCCGCCACGAGATCGAGGTGAACATCGAACCCTTCAAGGGCCTCTTGCTCGGATTGTTCTTCATGTCGGTGGGCATGATCGTCGACCTGGGCGAGATCTTGAACGATCCGCTGTGGATCGTGCTGTCCATCGTGGGCCTGTTCGTCATCAAGTCCTCGGTGACGGCCGGGCTCGCCCGCCTGTTCGGGTTCAGCCGGGGACAGGCGCTCGAGATCGGGTTGCTCCTCGGGCAGGGCGGTGAGTTCGCGTTCGTCATCGTGGCGCTCGCGACGGCGCTCGGGCTGGTGCCCGTGCCGACGGCGCAATTCATGCTCATCGTGGTCGGGGGAACCATGTTCCTCACGCCACTGGTGGCCCGGGCCGCCCGCAGGCTGGGTCACGGCATCGATTCGCGAGCACCGGCGAGGGCCGCGGGAGATGTGGACATCGACCCCGATCTTCGTGACCATGTCATTATCGTGGGCTATGGACGTACGGGGAGGCTCCTGGCCTCATTACTGGATCGACAGCACGTGGCCCACGTGGCACTGGACCTGGATGCCGCCCACGTTGCCGGGCTGCGCGCGATGGGTGCGCCCGTGTTTCTGGGAGACGCGAGCCGCGCCGCCATGCTGGAGAAGGTGCGCCTGCGCTTCTCGGCGGCGCTCGTGGTCAGCGCGGACGATCCGCAGGCCGCCGAGAGGGTGCTGATCGCCGCCCGCGGCCTGTCGCGAGACTTGCCTGTAATCGTGCGGGCCCGGGACAGCGCCCATGGGGCGACCCTGCTGGAGCGGGGTGCAACCCAGGTCGTGCCGGAGATGCTGGAGGCGGGGCTTCAGCTCGGACAGTCGATGCTCGAGCACGTGGGTCTTCCGACGGACGCGGCCCGGGAGGTCATTGATGCGGAACGGGTGATGGCGATGCGGGAGTACGCACATCCCCATGGCAAACGGGACTCGACTTGAAAGGAAACAGGGAAAACGGAAGGGAGAGTATGGAAAATCGTCTCGTGTTTGACTGGAGTAGATAGCGGGGAATCTCAAATGCGAAAGCTGCTTTTTCCGGGGGGGTTACGAAGATCACTGGCGGCCCGCGACTTCGTTACCGATGTCCTCGCGCAGGCCGACATATCCGTAGGCGGTGACAAGCCGGGCGATATTCAAGTCCACGACGAGCGCTTCTTCAATCGGGCCGTCGCCGACGGGACCCTTGGATTCGGTGAATCGTACATGGACGGTTGGTGGGACGCCGATCACCTGGACGTGTTCTTCCTGAAAGTCCTCCGTGGAAGATTTGACCACGTTGCCGATTCCAGACATCGGATTCTCCTGCACCTGAAATCCAGACTCTTGAACATGCAGACGCAGAGAAAGTCCCGGCGGGTCGCGCAGGCGCACTACAATCTCGGCAACGCGTTCTATGCTGATATGCTCGACCCGGCCATGCACTACACGTGTGCATACTGGGAAGACGCGAGCACGTTGGAAGAGGCACAGGCCGCCAAGTGTGAGCTCGTGTGTCAGAAGCTCATGCTGAAACCCGGGGACACCGTCCTCGAGCTCGGCTGCGGGTGGGGCGGGTTCGCCGAGTACGCCGCGAGGAACTATGGCTGCCGGGTGACCGGATACAACATCGCCGAAGAACAGGTCTTGTACGCGAGGGAGCGCTGCAGCGACCTGGACGTGGAGATCGTGCTCGATGACTACAGGAGTGCGCGGGGTCAATACGACAAGGTCGTATCAATCGGCATGCTCGAGCACGTCGGGCCGAGGAACTATCGGCCATTCATGGACTTGGCGGAAAGGTGTCTGAAGGACGATGGGCTGTTCCTGGTGCATTCCATCGGCAGGGAAACGACATCAGTCGCGACCGATCCTTGGTTCGAGAAGTATATCTTCCCTGGCGGCTACGTCCCCTCGATCCAGAAGATCGCCGTGGCGGTCGAGGGTCTCTTCGTCGTCGAGCATTTTCATGGATTTGGCCAGGACTACGACCCGACCTTGATGGAGTGGTACAAGAATTTCTGCAGGCACTGGCCCAGGCACGAGCAGGAATTCGGCGAGCGCTTCTTCAGGATGTGGACCTACTATCTGCTGTGCTGCGCGGGCGCGTTTCGTGCCAGGCGGAATCAACTCTGGCAGTGGGTGTTTTCGAAGAACGGCATCCCGGGCGGCTATCGGGCGCTTACGTGGAAGGCGGCGAGACCCGGGAGCTCCGGGCGGCGCGCGTCTTCGCCGTGGAACGTCAGGACTCTTTCTGCAGCCGATAGTAGCGCTGGTTCAGAAACTCGGCGACGTCGTCGATCTCCCCCGGTTCCCAGTTGAGGGCCAGCTCCTTCTGCCATCGGCGTATCCAGGTCTGAATTTCCTCGCGAGAGCTTGCCTTGCGGTGCTCGCGCACGTGCACCACGCTGGTGTGGCAGACCATGCAATGGTTCTCGTACAGAAGCTGACCGCGGCTCGCGTCGGCTGCCCAGGAGTCTCCACCCGTGAACGTGAGGCCCAACATCACGATGGTGGCCGTGGTGGCGAGCACCGCCGAGGCGAGTGCAGAACGTTGCGTGGAGTTTCCCATGTGCATGAACAAGTCCTTCAGTGGGCAATGAGGGCAGGTATCACGGCGTGCGCGAGTATGTGGGCCGTCACACCCCC
>CBDTYP010000072.1:0-11237 GCA_965364645.1 uncultured Gammaproteobacteria bacterium
AGCTCGGAGAGGAGTCGACCCTGGTGACGTCGGCCCTCACGATTTCGCGCAACTCAGCCTTCCGCGACCCCCGGAAGGATCTGACGCTGGACGGCAGGGAGCTCGAGCTCGTGTCCGTCGAGATCGACGGCGCCGCCGTCGGCGACGACGGGTACCGCGTCGACGAAGGCACGCTCACGATCCGCGACGTCCCCGACGCCTTCCAACTCCGGACCGTCGCCCGCATCCGGCCCCAGGCCAACACCTCCCTGGAGGGCCTCTATACCTCCAGCGGAAACTTCTGCACCCAGTGCGAGGCGGAAGGGTTCCGCAAGATCACCTGGTTCCTCGACCGGCCCGACGTGATGTCGCGCTACACCACGACCATCGTCGCCGACCGGGATCGCTATCCCGTGCTGCTCTCCAACGGCAACCCCGTCGAGCGGGGCGAGCTCGACGACAATCGCCACTGGGTGAAGTGGGAGGACCCCTTCCGCAAGCCCGCCTACCTGTTCGCGCTGGTGGCCGGACGGCTCGCCTGCGTGGAGGATCGCTTCACGACCCGAACGGGGCGCGAAGTCACGCTGCAGATCTTCGTCGAGGAGCACAACGCCGATAAGTGCGATCACGCCATGGCGTCACTCAAGAAGGCCATGCGCTGGGACGAGGAGGTCTACGGGCTCGAATACGACCTCGACATCTACATGATCGTCGCCGTCGACGACTTCAACATGGGTGCGATGGAGAACAAGGGCCTCAACGTGTTCAACTCGAAATACGTGCTGGCCCGCCCCGAGACCGCTACCGACGGCGACTTCGCCGGCATCGAGGGCGTCATCGCTCACGAGTACTTTCACAATTGGACCGGCAACCGCGTCACCTGCCGTGACTGGTTTCAGCTGAGCCTGAAGGAAGGCCTGACGGTGTTTCGCGACCAGGCGTTCTCCGCGGACATGACGTCTTCCGCCGTCAAACGCATCCAGGACGTGCGCGTCCTGCGCACCCACCAGTTCGCCGAAGACGCGGGTCCCATGGCCCATCCGGTGCGCCCGGATTCTTATATCGAAATCAGCAATTTCTACACGGTCACCATCTACAACAAGGGCGCCGAGGTGATCCGCATGATGCACACGCTGCTCGGCGCCGATGGCTTCCGCGCCGGCATGGATCTCTACTTCGAGCGCCACGACGGCCAGGCCGTGACGACCGAGGATTTCGTCAAGGCCATGGAGGACGCCAACGGCGAGGATCTGACGCAGTTCCGCCTCTGGTACAGCCAGGCGGGCACGCCCGTGGTGGAGGTGAGCGGCGACTACGACGAGGCCGCGAAGACCTACACCCTGACCCTGTCCCAGCACTGCCCGGCCACCCCGGGTCAGCCCGCAAAGCAGCCCTTCCACATTCCGATCCGGGTCGGCCTCGTCGACTCCGCCGGCCGGGACATCCCGCTCGACATGGACGACGGACGCGAGGCCCGGGGGGGCGAGATCGTGCTGAGCCTCACCGAGAACGCGCAACAGTTCACGTTCCGCAACGTCGACGAGGCCCCCGTGCCGTCGGTTGCGCGCAGTCTCTCCGCGCCCATCACGGTGGACGCACACCGCGACGATGCGGCGCTTGCCTTCCTCGCCAGCCACGACGGCGATGCATTCAACCGCTGGGATGCGGCCCAGGAGTTCGCCGCCAAGACCCTCATGCACCAGATCGACCAGCACAGGGACGGCCGGGAGTTCACCCTGGACGACGCGTTCGTGCAGTCGTTCTCCCGCATCCTCGCCGAGCAACGCCTCGATCGCGCACTGGTCGCCGAAGCGCTGACGCTCCCGAGCGAGTCCTATCTGGCGGACCGCTTACCGAGCATAGACGTGGACGCCATCCATGAGAGCCGTCAGAGCATGCGCATCGGACTCGCCCGCGCGCTCGGCGAGGAGCTCCGCCAGGTGTACCGCGCGAGCTTGAGCAACGAGCCCTATCGCTACGATGCCGAATCCGCCGGGCGCCGCAGTCTCAAGAATGTCTGCCTCTCCTATCTCATGGAGTTGGACGACGCCGAGCTACGGGGCTGGTGCATGTCTCAGTTCCAGCAGGCGGACAACATGACCGATGTGTTGTCCGCGCTCGCGTATTTCACGCGCATCGATTGCCCGGAACGCGAGCAGGCTATCGCCGAGTTCCACGATCGCTGGAAGCACGACACGCTGGTGCTCGACAAGTGGTTCAGCCTGCAGGCGCTCTCTCACCTGCCGGGCACGCTCGAGTCGGTGGAGAAGCTCATGGAGCATCCGGCATTCGACATCCGCAATCCCAACAAGGTGCGCTCCCTCATCGGCGCCTTCTGCCACAGCAACCAGGTGCGCTTCCACGACGCGAGCGGCGCGGGCTATCGATTCCTCTCCGATCGTGTAATCGAGATTGACGCCCTCAACCCCAACGTGGCCGCCCGGCTCATGGGAAGCTTCAGCCGCTGGCGGAAGTTCGACGCCGGAAGGCGGGATCGCATGCAGACCGAGCTCGAACGGATCCTCGCGACCACCAAGCTCTCGAAGGACGTCTACGAGATCGCGTCGAAGACCCTGGCCTGAGTGCTCCCGAGAACACGCGGACGCACGCAAATAGCGCACCCCTGCCAGGGGCCGCTGCTTGCTGGATCGAGTAGGCTGAAAGTGTGGGTCGTCTTGGCCGGCGGAACGCGGTTGCCGCGGGCCGGAGGGCGTGGTCGGATTCTCAGCCGGTGCCGATTTTCAGGATGGCGTCCTTCATGGCGGAACGATGGGGCTCGCTGAGCCTCGACCATGCGCGGGCCAGCTCGATAGCCTCCTCGTTCAGCTCGCCGACTTCCTCGACGCCGAACATCAGCCACGCGGGCTTGACCGCGAGAGCATCCGCAATCTGCTCGAGAATCCTCGGGCGCAGGCTCTTACCGTTTTCGATTTTCTGGATCACGGCCTGGGAGGTGCCAACCTGCTCGGCGAGATACATCTGGGTCCATCCGAGCTCCTTCCTGCGCCGACGCAAGCGTCCCCCGAGCGACTCGAGATCCTCGTGGCTCTTGCTGCGCTTGACCATGTCTAGCTTATCCAGCTTGTTGATGAATTCTAAATCCACTGCGACCTCTCAAAACTGGTATCGGCAGAACGAAAGTTATCTTGACCGTTAAATTCACGCTTCGTCAGCTTCGAAGCAATACAAGTTTGCTTCCCCAGTCCGTCAGGTGGCCAGCAGCGCGGTCCTAGAATTCCAGCATAGCATTCCCATTTTTTCGGTGACCGGGGTCACAGAAGAAGGGTTAACGCTAAGCCCTTGTCCCAGAACGACAAACGGTGCACCAACCTGGCCCGACCGGGTGTCTCTGGAGCTTCCTTCTGCCGCCGGCGGTATCGGCTTCCAGACCGTCTCCATCCCGAGATATCGGGCCCTGCAGTCTAAACTTGATACCGTGGGCCAGGATGTGTGCACCAGGTCCGGGTGGGGGTCGAAACGATTCCGATTCGTATTTCGGCACGGGAGAGGAATCTGGGCTGTGGGTGTGGAGAAAACGAAGGAAAATCAAGGGGAAACGCGTACCGCTGCGGTGGAGCTGACGGCGGAGTCCCTGGTAGGGGTCGAGGTGTTCCGCCGCCTCGACGCCGCCGAGCGGGGCCGGCTTGCGGCGCTCTGCTCCGGCAGGCGCTACGAGGCCCAGCAGCGAATCCTCTCCCACAAGGACCAGACCCGAGACGTCTACTTCATCATCAGCGGCAAGGTGCGGGTGACCATCTATTCCCTGGGAGGGAAGGAGATCACCTTCCGGGACCAGGGCGCCGGCGAGATGTTCGGAGAGCTGGGCGCCATCGACGGGGAGCCCCGTTCCGCCCACGTGATGGCCCTGGAGGACTCCCTGCTGGCGTCCATGCCTCGGGAGACCTTCTGGGAGGTCCTGGGCAGCTACCCGGAGGTGGCGGCGTTCACTCTGCGGCGCCTGGCGGGCCTGGTCCGGTTGCTCTCGGAGCGGGTCTTCGAATTCAGCACCCTGGCGGTGCGCAATCGCATCCACGCCGAGCTGCTGCGCCTCGCCCGGGAGAATCCCGACGGCGACAACACCGCCCTCATCGCGCCCTCGCCCACCCATGCCGATATCGCCAGCCGGATCAGCACCCACCGGGAAGCGGTCACCCGGGAGTACCACGATCTGACCGAGTCCGGCGTCATCGAGCAACGCCGCGGCGAGCTGGTGATCAATGACGTGGCCAGGCTCGAGAGCATGGTGCAGGAAGTGACGGGAAGGGAATAAATAGGGTTCAGAGACGCATTTTCATCGCCTCGTCCGCCAGCCGGCGGACGAGGCGATGAAAATGCGTCTCTGACCCCTATTTATTCGAAGAGATCCAGCTGCTCGGGCTCCCTGTCGGAGTCTTCCCCGTCGCCGTCCCGGGAGTGCGGGTAGCTCGTCACGGCTTCCGGGTCCCAGTAGAGCCAGTCGTCGGCCAGGGGGCCCGGGGGCATCATCGCGGCACCCCGCCCAGGGTGAAGCTGATCACCACGCGCCGGTCGAAGGCGTAGCCCCCGCGGTCTCCCCTGGCGTAGAGGGCGCCGCGATCGCCGTTGGCCTTCAATCGCATGCGCTCGATGGGGAGCCCGCCGTTGGCCAGCACCGTCCACACCGCGTACACGCGGCGCATGGAGAGCTTGCGATTGAAGCGGTGGGACCCCCTCGTATCGGCAAACCCCTCGAGCTTCACCTGCAGACAGGGGATGTCCACCAACGCCCGGGCGAGTGCGTCCAGATGAGTCTCCAGGTGGGGCTCGATACTCCACACTCCGGTCCGGAACGGGATATTTACCGTGAGCCCATCGGTGATGGCGTGCATGGAGCGGCGCAATGCCTGCACCTGGTAGCTCTCGCGGACGGCCCGCCAGCGGGTCAGGTAGCGCAGCGCCTCGTTGCGCTCGCGCAGCTCCTTGACGACGTCCGTGAGCTCCTGGTCATGGATTCGTGCCTCGCATTCCTCTATCTGCAACATGCTCGCCTCCCGCTGTAGGTACGAGTATCAGTAAAGAGTCCGGAGCAGGCGGGCGCGGGTCGCTGCGCGGGCGATACGCGTCGCAATTATGGCGAGAACATGACATTGACGCCGCGCGAAAAACACGCCATATAAAAGGCGTATGAGTACGCAGGATCGACAGGATCTCGCGGCGCGCCTCGAAGCGCACAGTCCGACCTCCCTGCTCGCCATCGGCCCCCAGGCCGGCGCCCTCTTGGCGGACTACCAACGCGCGCGCCCCGCGTGCGACATCGCCTACCTGGATCCCCACGGCACCCTCGACGGCAAGGCCCTGCTCCAGGAGCTGACCAATCAGGGCCGCTTCGATTTCGTCGTGCTGCGCGGCGTCCTCGAGCGGGTCGACGACGACACCGGTGCCAACCTGATGGCACGCCTGCGCGACGTGCACACGCGGCGCTTCTGCGTAACCCTCGGCGGCATCGATGCCGGGCACCGCTGGACGGCGGCGGCGCTCGCCGCCATGGGACTCACGCACTGGTCGACGGAACGGATGAACGACGCCGATCTGGAGATCTACGGGTTCGACCTCGGCACCTACAAGACGACGCCGGACTGGCTCAACGCCCGTCACTGGGCACACCCGGATCACTGGGGAAAGTTTCGCTGGTAGGCAGCCCGCCCGCTAGAGCGCGCTCAGAAGGAACGCGTGCTCCCGAAGCTCCGTCACCCCGCGCTCGACGAGTCGCCCCTCATCCCCCATGCGATCCTGGGTTTCCAGGTGCGTGACCTTGCGCTTGCCCTGGTAGAGCGCGCGCACCTCCGCCTCGCCGACGGAGAACGGCGGGCCGTCGATCTCCTCCGGCGGGTACTCGAAGGTCAGGAGCAGCGTCGGCACATTCGGCCCCGTGATTCCGTGCAGATGCTCCACGTAGCGGGCGCGCATCTCGCCGGGGAGCGCGATCAGCGCGGCGCGGTCATAGACGGCAGCGACATTCGCCGCGCGCGCCGCTTCCAGCGCGAAGAAGTCACCGCACATCAGCGTGATGCCGTCGCCCTCCAGGACGTCGAACGCGCCGTCTCTTCGCTGCGCGGCATCGATCCCCTGCTCGGCGAAGAAGTCGCGAACAGCGATGTCGCTGAGCTCGACCCCTGTGACGGTGCAGCCATGCCGGCGTAGCCAGCTCATGTCGACGCTCTTTCCGCAGAGCGGCACCAGCACCTCGTCCCCGTCACCGACCTCGAGGAGATGGAAGTACTTCTCCAGGTAGTAGTTGACGCGTTCTCTGTGAAAAGGGATGGCGTTGTCCCGCCAGCGCTTGTGCCAGAACTCTGATTCCATGTTGTCGCTTACCTCGAGTTTGCCTCGGCGATACGCAGGATGGCGGCGATGCTCTTGTCCACGTCCTCTTCCGTCGTGGCCCAGGAGGAGACGCTGATGCGCATGGCGGCGCGGCCCTGCCACACCGTCGGGCCACACCAGCAGGTACCGTCTGCCTGGACGGCGGCCACCACGCGATTGGTGGCGTCATCGTTGCCGAAGGATACCAGCACCTGATTGAGCACCACCTCGTTCAGAACTCCGTGGCCCGCGTCGCGCAATGCATCCGCCATGCGCGCCGCCATGGCGCAGTTGCGCTCGACGAGCGCGGCGAGCCCGCGCCGCCCGAGGCTCTGCAGCGCCGCCCAGATCTCCACACCCCGGGCCCGGCGGCTCGACTCCGGCACGAAATGAAAGGGCTCGCGGGCGGCGACCGTCGGCAGGTAGGCGGCGGAGATGGACATGGCGGCGCGCAAGCTGTCGGCGTCGCGCACGAACGCGATGCCGCTGTCGTAGGACACGTTCAACCACTTGTGGGCGTCGGTGGCCCAGGAGTCCGCCGCCACGACGCCCTCCGCCAGCCCGGCGAGCCGCGGCGACGACGACGCCCACAGGCCGAAGGCGCCGTCCACGTGCACCCACGCGCCGTCGCCCCGGACCTGATCACCCCGAACCTGATCACAAATAGCACCCACGGGGTCGAAGGCGCCCGTGTTCACGTTACCAGCCTGGACGCAGACGATGGTGGGTCCGGCTATCGCCGGTATCGCGTCGGCGCGCATGCGGCCCTGGCCGTCGGCGGGTACGCGCACGACCCGGTCGCGGCCGAGACCGAGCATCGCAAGGACCTTGAACAGGGTGGCGTGCACCTCCCCGCCCACGATTACGGTGATGGGCGGCGCGCCGAAGAGGCCGTCGGCCTCCGCGTCCCATCCCGCGCGGGCGAGCACACCGTGGCGCGCCGCCGCGAGCGCGGTGAAGTTGGCCATGGTCGCGCCGGTTACGAAGGCGCCGGCGCTCTCGCCCGGCAGGCCGAGAACGTCGAGCAGCCAACCCAGCGCCACGGACTCGATGGCGGCGCCCACCGGCGAGCTCACGGTGCTGAAGGCATTCTGATCCCACGCGCTCGCGAGCCAGCCCGCCGCCAGCGCCGCCGGCAGGACGCCGCCGGTAACGAAGCCGAAGTAGCGCCCGCCGGCGCATGCCACCGTGGCGGGAGAAGCGATCGCGTCGAGGAGCGCGAGCAGATCCTGCGGCGCCACGCCCTCTTCGGAGAGGGCGCCACCCAACCGATCGAGGTCCGCCAGCGCGGCGGCGGTGGGCCCCACCGGACGCGCGTCCAGGTTCTCGAGATAGCGGCAGGCGCGGCGGACGGCGTCGTTCAACAGAGCGCTGTCGGCCGTGCGGCTCACGAGGTCAGTCGCGGAAGTTCACGTACTGCAACGGCATGTCGATCTTGGCCGCCCGCAGGCTCTCGATGACCTTCTGCAGATCGTCGCGCTTCTTGCCGGTGACCCGCACCTTGTCCCCCTGGATCGCGCCCTGCACCTTGAGCTTCGACTCCTTGACCATCTTCACGATACGGCGGCTGAGATCGGTCTCGAGCCCCTGGCGGATGGTGACCACCTGGCGCGCCTCCTTGCCGACCAGCTCGGGCTCGGCGACGGCGAGGCAGGCGATGTCGACGCCCCGCTTGTTGAGCTTACCCTGCAGCATGTCGAGCATCTGCTTCAGCTGGAACTCCGACTCGGACTTGAGCGTGATGGCATCGCCGTCGCGAGTGAAGCTCGAGTCGGTGCCCTTGAAGTCGAAACGGGTGTGCACTTCCCGATTGGCCTGGTCCACCGCGTTGGTGACCTCCTGAGAATCCACTTCGGATACGACGTCGAAAGACGGCATGGCGCAGGCTCCCTCGATTGAGTAGCCAGAGATGGTAGAGGTGTCGTTTGTCCGGTTCAACCGCACCGGAGTTGGCCCGTGCTAGACTCCCGTCGAGTCCCCAATACTCACCCGATCCCGTCCGACCGATGAACGATGCGATTCCTCCCCATCGACTGAGCGTGGCGCCGATGATGGAGCGCACGGATCGCTTCTGCCGTTACTTCCTCCGGCTCATCACCCGCCGCACCCTGCTCTATACGGAGATGGTCACCAGCGCCGCGGTGATGCATGGGCGTCGGGATCGGCTGCTCGAGTTCGACGTGACCGAGCACCCGGTGGCGCTGCAGATCGGCGGCAGCGAGCCTGGCGAGATGGGCGCCTGCGCGCGCATCGCCGAGGAGCGCGGCTTCGACGAGGTGAACATCAACGTCGGCTGCCCCAGCAAGCGGGTGCGCGCGGGCCGCTTCGGCGCCTGCCTCATGGCCGAGCCGGACCGGGTCGCAGACTGCGTGGCCGCGATGCGCGACGCGGCCTCCTTATCCGTCACCGTCAAGACCCGCATCGGCATCGACGATCGGGACTCCTACGAGGATCTCGCGGCATTTGTCCAACGGGTCGCGGCGAGCGGTTGCGAAACGTTTATCGTGCACGCACGCAAGGCCTGGCTCACGGGCCTCAGCCCGAAGGAGAACCGGAACGTGCCGCCGCTGCGCTACGACGTCGTGGAGCGCTTGAAGCGGGACTTCCCCGAGCTCACCGTCATCCTGAACGGCGGCGTGACGAGTCTCGAGCAGGCGCGGGCGCATCTCGCCCGACTCGACGGCGTCATGATCGGCCGCGAGGCGTATCACAACCCGTACCTCCTGGCGGACGCCGACGGCGCGATCTTCGGTGACTCACGGGTCCCGATCACGCGCCGCGCCATCGTCGAGGCGTTTCTCCCCTTTGCCGCGCGGGAGCTGGAACGGGGCGCCCGCCTGTCGCATCTGACACGGCACCTGACGGGGCTCTACCTGGGTCAGCCTGGTGCCCGGGCCTGGCGGCGCCGGGTCTCGGAGCTCGGCGCTATCGACGGCGCCACGGAACGCGACCTTCTCGCCCTCGTTCCCGATGGGCCCGATAGTGCGCCCGTTGCCACCAACGCGGCCTGAGCCCAATCGGCCCGGCAGGAGGATCGACACCATGTCAATCGAGCTCACCCGGCTCTCCGCCACGGACCTGTTGGCCGGCTATCGGCGCAAAGAGATCTCGCCGGTCGAGGTCACCCGGGCGGTGCTCGATGCCATCGAGCAATTCGATTCCGAGGTGAATGCCTTCTGCGTCGTGGACGGCGCCGGCGCCATGGAGGCGGCCCGGGCGTCCGAGGGGCGCTGGCAGCGGGGCGAGCCCGCCGGGCTCGTCGACGGCGTGCCGAGCACCATCAAGGACATCGTCCTGGCCGCGGGCTGGCCCACCCTGCGGGGCAGCCGCACCATCGACCGGGATCAGGAGTGGACCGACGACGCACCCGCCACCGCGCGCCTGCGCGAGCACGGCGCCGTGCTGCTCGGTAAGACCACGACGCCGGAGTTCGGCTGGAAGGGCGTGACCGACAGCCCCCTGACGGGGATCACCCGCAACCCATGGAATACGGAGCTCACTCCCGGCGGCAGCAGCGGCGGCGCCGCCGCCGCCTGCGCCCTCGGTCTCGGCGCGTTGCACGTCGGCACCGACGGCGGCGGATCCATCCGCATACCGGCGGGATTCACCGGCGTCTTCGGCATCAAGGCGACCTTCGGGCGGGTACCGGCATGGCCCGCGAGCCCCTTCGGCACCGTGGCCCACGTGGGGCCCCTGACCCGCACCGTGACCGACACCGCGCTCATGCTGAATGTGATCTGCGAGCCCGATCCGCGCGACTGGTATGCGCTGCCCGCGGACGGCCGCGACTACCTCTCGAGTCTCGAGGACGGCGTGCGGGGTCTGCGTATCGCCTTCAGCCCGAACCTCGGGTACGTGAGCGTGGACGCGGAAGTAGCCGCGTCGGTGGCGAAGGCGGCGGGCGTTTTCACCGATCTGGGCGCCCACGTGGAAGAGGTGGACACACCTTTCGACAATCCGGCGGAGTGCTTTCGCGTGCACTGGTATGCCGGCGCCGCCGCGCTGCTCGCACGCTTCGACGACGCCCAGCGCGGGTTGCTGGACCCGGGGCTGGTGGAGATCGCCGCAGAAGGCGCGGCCATCACGACCGCCGACTACTTCCAGGCCATGATCGAGCGCGCGGCCCTCGGCGAACGCATGAGCCGTTTTCACGAGAACTGGGATCTGCTGCTGACCCCCTCCCTGCCCATTCCCGCCTTCGACGCCGGATCGGAGTACCCCCAAACGGGGCCATTCGCCCGCTGGCGGGACTGGACCCCTTTCACCTACCCCTTCAACCTCACCCAGCAGCCGGCGGCGTCGGTGCCCTGCGGTCTCACCGCAGCCGGCGCGCCCATCGGGCTGCAGATTGTCGCCACCAAGTACGCCGAGGACCTGGTGCTGCGCGCGGCCCGCGCCTACGAATCCCTGCACCCTTTCGCCATGCCGGAGAGCCCGCGTACTCCCACGTAAGACCATGAAACCAGGTTACATTTCGTAGACAAGCCGGAGGATACATGCGTACTTGCCATCCTCGGACTCAACCCCCAAGATAACGCGCTGACACCGGACTGAATCAAGCCGCGGATTCAACAAGCGGCGATTGAAAACACGTCCCCTGAATCTTACCCGGGGCGGAGGGAAGCAGCATGCGAACCAGGACGATCCACCTGATAAATCCAAAAACGAACTCCTTCACTACCCGCCCCAGCTACATGAACCGGGCGCTCTATTCGCCTCTGGCCGGCCTCCTCGCGGTCGCCGCCTGCATTCCGCAAGACCAGTACGAAGTCATCATGACCGACGAAAACATCGAAGAGATCGACTTCGATGCGAAGGTCGACATGGTCGGGATCTCTGCGATGACGAGCTACGTCAATCGGGGCTACGAGATCGCGGATGAGTTCCGCGCTCGGGGCGTTCCCGTCATCATGGGCGGCGTGCACCCGAGCTTCATG
>CBDTYP010000073.1:0-11216 GCA_965364645.1 uncultured Gammaproteobacteria bacterium
CCATCTTGAGGCCGACGACGATGGCGACGATGGCGGTCAGGAAGAACAGTCGCCAGAAGGTGACCGGATCGCCGAACGCCGCGATGCCGATCACCGCCGTGCCCACGGCGCCGATGGCGGTCCATACCGCGTAGGCGGTGCCGAGGGGGATCGTCTTCATCGCCTGGGTGAGCAGCCAGAAGCTGAGCGCGGCGAATACGAAGAACAGCGCCGTGGCCCACGGGCCGTCGAGCTTCATGCAGGTCGTGAAGCCGATCTCGAAGACGCCGGCGGCGAGAAGTTTTAACCAGCTCATGGCGCGCCTCCTCAGTCTACGGAAACGTACTTGAGCCCGACCACCGCCGCGACCAGGGCGGAGATGAGCACTACGCGGGCGAGCGTCGCGGGCTCCTTGAACACCAGCATTCCCACCACGGCCGTGCCGGCCGCGCCGATCCCGGTCCAGATGGCATAGGCCGTGCCCAGGGGGATCGTTTCGATGGCGAGATTGAGGAACGCGAAGCTGATACCCGCGGACAGGACGAACGCGAGCGACCACCAGAGACGGGTGAAGCCGTTGGACATCTTCAGGCAGGCGGTGAAGCCGATCTCGAAGGCGCCGGCGACAGTCAGAAAGATCCAGTGCACGGGGTTCCCTCCATCCAGGGTGCGGCGCACAGCATACTGGAAAACGGCGGGGCCTCAGATCGCCTGAGTTGCCCGGGTTGCGGTGATGATCCTGCTCAAGACGATGACAGGGATCAGCCCCGAGAGGACGATGCCCAACGCGCCGAGGCTGGCCTGCTCGATGAGCTCGTCGGACGCGAACTGGTAAACGTAGGTCGCCAACGTATCGAAGTTGAACGGTCGCAGGATCAGCGTCGCCGGCAGCTCCTTCATGCAATCCACGAACACGACCAGCACGCCGATGAGCACGCCGCCCCGGATGAGCGGCAGGTGGACTTTGAAGAATGTCGCCAGCGGGCCGTGCCCGAGGGTGCGGGCCGCCATGTCCATGGCGGGAGTGACCTTGGTGAGGCTCGAATCGACGCTGCCGAGCGAGATGGCGAGGAATCTCACGACGTAGGCGAACATGACCGCGAAGACGGTGCCGCTGAAGATGAGACCCGTCGAGATGCCGAAGTGCTCGCGGGCGAATGCATCGAGTGCGTTGTCGAAACCCGCCAGCGGAATGATGACACCGATGGCGAGCACCGCGCCCGGCACCGCGTAGCCGAAGCTCGCGAAGCTGACCGCGCCTCCCATCAGCTTCCCGCCGACGAGCCGCTTACCGTATGCGAGCAGCAGCGCGATGCACACCGCCGCCACGGCGGCGCCGGAGGATAGCGCCAGGCTGTTGAACGCGTAGCCGAGAAAATCCGGTGTCCACGATGTATCGAAGTAACGGATGGAGTAGGTCACCAGCACGATGGCCGGGATGATGAAGCCGGCGGCGACCGGCATGAGACAGGCAACGAAGGCAAGCCCGGCCCGTGCCCCCGTCAGGCGATGGCCGGGGAGCTCTTTCAATCTCCCCGAGGTCTGATAGTGCCGGTGGCGGCGCCTGCTCTGCCGCTCGACGGTGAGCAGCACGACGACGAAGACGAGCATGACCATCGCGATCTGCGCCGCGCCGCCGATGTTTCCCATGTTGAGCCACACGTCGTAGATGCCGAGGGTGAGGGTATTCACCGCGAAGAAGTCCACGGTGCCGACGTCGTTCAGCGTCTCCATGAGTGCCAGCGCGACGCCCGTGGCGATGGAAGGCCGCGCCATGGGCAGCGAGACGCGGAAGAACGTTCCCCAGGGACTGCAGCCGAGCGTGCGGCTCGCATCCAGGAGCGAAACCGATTGCTCGAGAAACGCGGCACGGGAGAGCAGGTAAACATAGGGATAGAGCACCAGCGACATCATGGCGATGGCGCCGGGGAGGCTGCGGATCTCCGGGAACCAGTAGTCGGCCGCGCTCTCCCAGCCGAAGAGGTGACGCAGCCCGATCTGCACGGGGCCGGCGTACTCGAGAAGATCCGTGTATACGTAGGCGATGACGTAGGCGGGCACGGCCATCGGCAGCAGCTGCGCCCACTCGAACAGGCGGCGGCCCGGGAACCGGCACATGGTCACGAGCCACGCGCTGGTAACCCCCATGGTGAACACGCCGAAGGTGACGCCGAGCATCAACAGGAGCGTGGTGATCACGTATCCGGGCAGCACCGTGGAGGCGAGATGGGGCCAGATGTTTTCCTCGGGAAACAGCGCGAGCCAGGGGATGCCGAGGATCGGCAGAGCGACGATCAGCGCCACCAGCAGGGTAGAGAAAGTCCAGGGATTGAAGCGCCACGCCGGCCGCGTGGAATCGATACCGTAAATCTCCGGCGATGGCGACGTCGACAGGCTCATTAGCCAGGTGGCCGTCCCTAGTTGTTGTAACCCACCGTGTCGGCCATCTGGCTCGCGGCCTTACGATGCTTCGCGATCTCGGCGAGATTAATATCGTCGGCCTTGTAGGATCCCAACGACTGCAGCAACCCGGACCAGGGAACGCCCTGCTTGACGGGGTACTCGAAGTTCTGCTCGGCGTACATCTGCTGGGCGAGGTCATCGCTCAGGAAGATCATCAACTTGACGGCATTCTCCTTGTTGGGCGCGCTCCTGGTCAGCGCCATGCCGCTCACGTTCATGTGGGTGCCGTAGCTCGCCTGGTCGGGGAAGACGATGTTGACGGATTCCGCCCACGCGGACTGATCCTCGTCGCTTAGCATCTTGCCCATGTAGTAGTGATTGATGACGGCGACGTCGCACACGCCTTCCATGATCGCCTTGACCTGGGCGCGATCATTACCCTGGGGTTTGCGGGCCAGATTCGCCTTGAGCCCTCGGAGCCACTCCTCGGCCTTCGCCTCGCCGTGATGGGCGATCATCCCGGCGGTGAGGGCGACCATGTAGGCGTGCTTGGCGCTGCGGGTGCAGACCCGACCTTTCCAGCGAGGATCGGCGAGATCCTCGTAGCCCCTAATCTCCCCCGGCTCCACCCGCTCCTTCGACGCGACGATGATGCGCGCCCTGGTCGTGAGGCCGAACCAGTGATCGTCGGGATCGCGATACTGAGGCGGGATGTTCGCCTTCAGCTGGGGATTGTCGACTGCTTGCGTGACGCCGGCTTTGACCGCGTCGGTCAGGCGTCCGATGTCGACCGTGAAGATGAGGTCGGCCTGGCTGTTCGCGCCTTCCTGCTTCAGGCGCTGCGTGAGTCCTTTCTTGGCGTAGACCACGTTGACGTCGATCCCGGTCTCCCGCGTGAACGCGTCGAACATGGGCTTGATGAGGAAGGGTTGCCGATAGGAATAGACGTTGACCTGCCCGTTGGCGTGGGCCGGGAAGGCCATCAGCGCCGCGACGAGGGCGCCGAGCGCCGTGAGAAATCGCGAAGGGGAAGACATCAGGGTTCTCCGAGAAGCCTCTACTATGGCCGTAATGAGAATCATTCGTATTTGCATCGATGAGAGAATAACCGCGGCCCTGCCGCCTGGCAAGCAGGGCGACACGCCTGCCCATCCCCGGCACCGCCGCCGTACTATAGGCCCGCCGACGACGAGGCACTTGATCCAGCTCAAGATTTCACCGCTGCAATTAATTTCTGGACACCCACCAATTGAATCTCTGGACACCCACAGTTCTATCTCTGGCAATCGTCCTGTCCCTCGCAGCCGGCCCCTCCGCCGGCATCGATTTCACGGCCGCAGAGCCCGGGGAAGAGCTGTCCGGCGGCACGGCCACCAACATCAATCGGCCGGGCATGGATGTGTTCTCGGAGCCGTCCACCAGCATGCGTTTCGAGAGACGCCACGGTTTCTTCCGCGGTAGCGGCCTTTTCCATCGCCGGTGGAGCCCGGCCCAGGGACTCGGGCCGCGTTACAACGCCACCGGCTGCCACCGCTGCCACGTGCGGGATGGCCGCGGCCGCCCCCCGGCCGGGACTGGGCCGGCAAGCGTGTCACTGGTGCTACATCTCTCGATTCCGCCCCGGGATGCCGCGGAGCGCGAGCGGCTCGCCGCGAATCGGATCGCCGTCGTTCCCGACCCGATCTACGGCGTGCAGCTGCAGACCTCCGCCATCGAAGGCGTGCCAGCGGAGGGCCGCCTGGACGTCGCGTACGAGGAGATTCCTGTGACGCTCGGCGATGGTCGTACCATCAGCCTGAGAAGTCCCCGTTACGCCGTCGCCGCGCCTGTCCACGGTCCGCTGGGTCCTGCCGTCATGACGAGCCCCCGCGTCGCGCCGCCGCTGATCGGACTCGGGTTGCTCGAGGCCATCGCCGCCGAGGACATCCTGGCGGGGGCGGATCCGAATGATGACAACGGCGACGGCATCTCCGGCAGAGCGCGTCTCGCCTTCAGCGACCGGGAGCAACGGGTCATGGTGGGGCGATTCGGCTGGAAGGCGGGGCGGCCCACCATCGTCGATCAGTCCGCCGCCGCGTTCGCGCTGGACATGGGCATCTCGAGTCCCCTGTTCCCCGATGGCAGCGCCCCGAACATCTCAATGGAGTCCCTGGAGCTGGTTGCGTTCTACACTCGCCAGCTCGCCGTCCCGGGGCGGCGCAGTGCCGAGGACACCAACGTGCTGCGGGGCAAGGCGCTGTTTCACGAGAGCGGTTGTGCCGCCTGCCACGTACCGAAGCAGCTCACACGGCCGGACTGGCCGCTGCCGGCCCTCGCCAATCAGATGATTCGGCCTTACACGGACCTGCTGCTCCACGACATGGGCGAGGGACTCGCCGACGGCCGCCCGGAAGGGACGGCGACGGGGCGCGAATGGCGCACGCCGCCGCTCTGGGGCATCGGCCTCACGGCGCTCGTCAGCGGGCACACCTACTTCCTGCACGATGGCCGGGCGCGCAACCTGCTGGAAGCCATCCTGTGGCACGGCGGTGAGGCCCTCGCCTCCCGGGAAGTCGTGCGCGGCATGGACTCGGGCGATCGGGAGGCGCTCATCGAATTCCTGAACTCGCTCTGAAGAATTTGATCGGGGAGGGAAGTGTCATTACACTCGGCGCGCCAACTGGCACTTGGCAACTCGAATAAGGGCCATCACTCGACACCAGCACGGGAGACGAGTCGATGACCCGAGATATCCACACTACCCAGGATTCCGCCTCGCACGAGGAGCGGGCCGACGCGCCGTTGCCCGTCGTCGATCTGCAGGGCTTTCGAAGCGGTGACGGTGGGTCGCGCCAGGCGGTTGCGGGCACGATCGGCGCCGCCTGCGAGAGCATCGGCTTCATCTACGTCGCTAATCACGGCGTCCCGCAGCAAACCATAGACGCAGCACTCGCCGCCACCCGAAGCTTCTTCGCCCGGCCCGCGGAAGAAAAACGCGCCGTGGCGCGTCCACCCCGCACCTACCGGGGATACATTCCGATGATGCCGTTCAGCGAAGACCGGGACAGCGGCGAGCGCTATCTCTACGAAGCCTTCATCGTCGGGCCGGAGCTCGAGGCCGGCGCCGCCGCCGACATGCGGTGGCCGAACCTGTGGCCCGATGGTGTGCCCGAGCTTCGCGTCGCGCTGATGAGCTACTACCGGGCCCTCACGACCCTGTCCGACCACCTGCTGGAGGCGTTCGCCATGGCCCTCGGGCAACGGGACGATGCCCTGCGCGGGTACTTCGAGCGGCCGATGACCAACATCTCGCTCCTGCACTATCCGGCGCGGCCCGAGGGCGCCGGGCAGGATGCGGCGAATGCGCGGCCTCACTTCGACACGAATGCCCTGACCATCCTGTTGCCCGGCGCGTCCGGTGGCCTGGAGGTCGCCCATCACGGGCGCGGCTGGGCGGAGGTTCCGCCGCGCGCGGGGTGTTTCGTGGTCAACATCGGCAACATGATGGAGGCCTGGTCGGCGGGGCGCTTCCGTTCCACCATGCACCGGGTGCATCCCGCCGCCGGCAGGGAGCGTTTCTCCATCGCCTACTTCGCCTCACCGGACTACGACACGGTGGTTGCCCCGTTGCCGGGGCTGCCTTCCCGGGGGGAGGTGACGGACGTGACCCCGCTGCATGCCGGTAAGGCATTCCGTTCCTTCGTGGCCGGATTCGACGGGCGCTAGGCCCGGCCGACCGGAGCGGCGGGCCAATACCGGGGCCGCCCGGGTGTGAGCGCCTTCACAGGGATGACCCGTCGCGGGCCCGAAGGATGCCCGCTGTCCCGATCAGGGCTCGCGTTTCTGCCTCCGATAGCCGATTCCCTTATATGGGCGGGCCATCGGGTGGCCGGCCGAGGAATCGGATTCTCGCGACGCGCATCCATGTCCATCTACTACATCCCCGGCGCGTCGGCCTCCAGCTTCAAGGTCGCCGTGCTCAACTCCAAGGGCGGCTGCGGGAAGTCCATGATCGCCTCGAATCTGGCCTGCTGGTACGGCTCCGAAGGCCTCGATACCGCGCTCATCGATTTCGATCCCCAGGGCAGCGCGCTGCGCTGGCTGGCACAACGCCGCTCGCGAGAGCCGACGATTCACGGCGTCAACGGTGGCGGGCGCGAGAAGACCGTTACCCGGAGCTGGCAGATGCGGCTTCCGGCCGAGACCGAGCGGGTGGTCATCGACACACCCGCCGGCGTGCGCGGTTTCGAGCTAACCGACCTCATCGGGCAATGCGACGTCATCGTCATTCCCATCCTGCCATCGGACGCGGACATCCACGCCGGGGCGGGCTTCATCGCGGATCTCCTGTTGGACGCCCGCATTCGCTCGGTGGGCACACGCGTCGTCGTGGTCGCCAATCGGGTCAAGGCCAATACCCGCATCTACGCTTCCCTGCAGCGCTTCCTGGACCGTCTGGAGTTCCCCTTCGTCGCGCAGTTCTCGGATATCCAGACCTACATCCAGGCCGCCCAGCAGGGCCTCGGCATCTGCGAGATGCGCCCGGACGCGCTGGTGCGCCGCGAGGTGGCCCAGTGGCGGCGCCTGTTGGGAAGCCTCGAGGGCAACGTCGAGACCTTCGACGAAGCCGAACCTCCAGCCGCGGTGGGTTGATCCCGGGCGCCGGCTCGGCGCCTATTTCACCGCGGTCACCTTCATCTCTACCCGGTCCCCCGGGGCCAGATCCGTGCCGACGCAGGCGCGACAGGGCCAGGCGCCGTCAGGGATCCAGTTGCACCACACTCCGTCCATCTCGGCCTTCGTCGACATGTCGGTAAGATAGATGGTCGCATCGACGATGTGATGCTTGTCCGTGCCGGCCTCGATCAGGCTGGCCTCGAGCACCGTCAGGGCGGCGAGGGTCTGCTCGGCGACCGTGGCGCCTTTGCCCGTCGCAACAGTCCATACCATGCCGCCGTGGGTGACCGTCTTGCAGCGGCCGACGGCCGTGCCCGGGATGCGTGTGATACTCATCGCTGTTCCTTCTCTGCGTTTCGATTGCGCGACAAACGCCGCTCGCTGAATTCCTTACGGGTATTGCTGTGGGGATAGGGCTGGTCTGGAATCGGACAATCGAGGAACGCGCACAAGGGCTCCCAGCCGGCGCCCACCTCGTAGACCAGCAAGCGTTCCGCGCTGATAGCGTTTCGAACCGCCTGGTTGTGGCGCTCGTAGACGTCGACGGCATGCGCCGGATCGTCGAGACGGCCGCCGAAGGTGCGGTCGAGGATGAGCTCCCGGGTCATGGCGCGGTGCACCTTCGCGTGGGGGTCGTCCGTATCCGGCGGTGACGAGAGGGATTTGTATATGGTCGACATGACGCTCTCGTGCCACTTGTAAGCGTCCCGCACGCTGAGGATGAAACGGGCTTCCGGGTAGTGTTCGGAGAGCTCCCGCCAGAACCCGGCCACGGGCCAGTCCACGGCCGATCCGAAGCCTTCGAAGAGGGAATCCCAATCCACGGGTTCACCGCGGGTGGCCGCGAGCCACACCGGATCGTGCTCCGGCCGCGTCAGCACTTCGAACATGTGGTAGCAGGGTCCGAAACCGAGTTGTTCCAACGCGAGCTTGAGGGAGTTGGTTCCGGTGCGCCCGAAGCCCGCACCGATGACGGAAAGTGTCATGCAGCCTCCATATTCAAGATTTTCAGTGTCTTATGAACGGGTTCGTCACAATCCCATCGATATTGAGATTTATTATATGATGCCCGTTCCTACCGAAAGGAAGGAAAGACTCACACACGCCACGAGGGGAGAGAAATAGAATGAAAAAACGCGAATTTCTCAAAAAAGCAGGTGCCGGGACGGTCGCCGCCGTCGCGGCCACGTCCGTAAGCGCGCCCTACGTGCACGCGCAGTCGAAAACGCCCATCAAGTGGCGTCTCCAGACCTACGCAGGTGCCGCGCTCGCCGAGCATGTCATCAAGCCCTCCATCGATGCATTCAACAAGATCGCCAACGGTGAGATGGTCATCGAGCTGTATTTCGGCGATCAGCTCGTCCCCACTTCGGAACTCTTCCGGGCGATGCAGAAGGGCACTATCGACGCGGTCCAGAGTGACGACGACTCCATGTCTTCTCCTGTCGATATCTCCGTGTTCGGCGGATACTTCCCGTTCGCGAGTCGCTACAGTCTCGACGTGCCGGTGCTGTTCAATCAGTATGGGCTGAAGGAAATCTGGGAAGAGGCCTATGGCGAGGTCGACGGCGTTACGTGGATCAGCGCCGGCGCCTGGGATCCCTGCCACTTCAACACGGTCGATCCCATCCGCAGCCTGGACGATCTCAAGGGCAAGCGTGTGTTCACGTTCCCGACGGCCGGCAAGTTCCTGTCGCGCTTCGGCGTCGTCCCGGTGACACTTCCCTGGGCCGACATCGAGGTCGCCGTGCAGACCGGCGAGCTGGACGGCATCGCCTGGTCCGGAATAACGGAGGACTATACCGTCGGTTGGGCGGACGTCACGAACTACTTCCTGACCAACAATATCTCGGGCGCCTGGTGCGGCTCCTATTTCGCGAACTCCGACTCCTGGGACAAATTGCCCGAGCACCTGAAGACCCTGTTCCGCGTCTGCGCGGACAGCTCGCACTACTATCGCCAGTGGTGGTATTGGGGTGGCGAGGCGCATCTGCGCACCAAGGGCACGAAGCTGAAGCTGACTTCCATCCCCGATGAAGAGTGGGCGACGGTAGAAAACGAGGCCAAGAAGTTCTGGGACGAGATCGCCAAGACGAGCCCGAGGAACGCCAAGGTGGTCCAGATCTTCAAGGACTACGCGGCGACCATGGAGAAGGCGGGGCGTCCCTACCGTTACTCGTAGGCCAGGCGCTTAAGGTCCAAGCAGACGAGGGCGCTTCCCCTGGTTTCGGAGAGCATCCGGCCAGGGGAGGCGGCTCTTTGCGATCGATCCGTCATGATTGAAGCCGGGGGGCGAAGTTGCCGCGACCAGTGAAGGCATTTGTGCGCTATGTCGACGCGATCAATCGCGTCGTCGGCCGCTTCGCCATGTACCTCATTTTCCTCATGATGGGCGTCCTGCTCTTCTCCTCGATCTCGCGCGGCGTCTTCGGGGTATCACACATCTGGGTCGTGGAGATGGCCCAGATGACCATGGCCGCCTACTACATCCTGGGCGGCGGGTACTCGGTACAGCTCGAATCCCACGTGAGGATGGACCTCCTCTACGGAAGGTGGTCGCTGAAGACGCGGGCCGTCTTCGACATGGTCACCGGTTGTTGTCTGATCTTTTACCTCATCTTCCTCCTGTACGGTGGAATCTCGAGCACGCAGTACGCGATCGAGTACGGTCAGAAGAACTACTCCGCGTGGGCGCCGCCCATGGCGCCCATCAAGGTCATCATGACGTTCGGGATCGCCATGATGCTGCTGCAGATCGTCGCCACGTTCTTCAAGGATCTCGAGAAGGCCAAAGGAGAGGCGGCGGCATGAGCTACGAGCTGATTGCGCTGCTGATGTTCGCCTCGATGATGGTGATGCTCATCACGGGGCAGCGCGTCTTCGGCGCCATCGGCTTCGTCGCTACGGCCTTCGCGCTGGCGCTCTGGGGTACCGGCGGGACGGAGATGCCCTTCGCGGCGGCATTCAAGCTCTTCAACTGGTATCCGCTGCTCACCCTGCCTCTGTTCATCTACATGGGGTACATGCTGTCGGAGTCGGGCATCGCAAGCGATCTCTATCGCGCGTTCCACGTCTGGTTCGGTCCGTTACGGGGCGGGCTCGCCATCGGCACCATCGGCCTGATGGTGGTCATCTCCGCCATGAACGGGCTGAGCGTCGCGGGCATGGCCATCGGTGCCAGCATCGCGCTCCCGGAGATGCTGCGCCGGGGCTACGACAAGATCATGATCACCGGGGTTGTCCAGGCTGGCAGCTCCCTCGTGCCACCGAGCGTGGTGCTGGTCCTCTACGGCATGATTGCGAGGCAACCGGTCGGGCAGCTGTGGCTCGCCGGGGTCTTCCCCGGGCTCCTGCTGGCGGGACTGTTCACGCTCTACATCGTCATCCGCTGTCATCTGCAGCCGCATCTCGGCCCGCCGCTGGCAGAAGAGGAGCGGCGGATCCCCCTCGGCGAGAAACTCAAGCTGCTGCGCGCCGGCATCTTGCCCTTTCTCATTTTCTTTTTCATGACCGGACTCTTTCTCATGGGCATCACCAGTCTGGTGGAAAGCTCCGCGGTCGGTGCGGCGTCGGCAACCCTTGCCGCGATCGTCAAGGGCCGGCTAACGCGCAAGGTCATGGAGGAGACGCTTCGGAAATCCCTCGGCGTCAGCTGCATGTTCATGTGGGTCATCCTGGCGGCGCTCGCCTTCGGCTCCGTGTTCGACGGTCTCGGCGCCGTCAAGGCCATCGAGTCGTTGTTCATCGAGCGCTGGGGGCTGAGCCCCTGGGGCGTGCTCATCATGATGCAGCTCTCCTATCTCTTGATGGGCACCTTCCTCGACGATACGGCCATGCTGGTCATCGTCGCGCCGCTCTACGTGCCGCTGGTCATCAGCCTCGGCTTCGACCCCATCTGGTACGGAGTGCTCTACACGATTACCTGTCAGATCGCCTACATGACGCCGCCCTTCGGCTACAACCTGTTCCTGATGCGCGCCATGGCGCCGCCCGAGATCAGCCTCGGCGACATCTACCGCTCCATCACGCCCTTCGCCCTGGTCATGGTCCTGGCACTGGCGATCGTGATGATATTCCCGCAAATCGCCCTATGGTTTCCAGACTACGTATACGGAAAGTAGCTTCCAAGGGCGGTGGCGAGCGGCTAAATCTAGTAGTGTGTTCACCTAAGAAAGCGA
>CBDTYP010000074.1:0-11175 GCA_965364645.1 uncultured Gammaproteobacteria bacterium
TGGATACCAAGGTAACGCACCACTACGACGCGGCGACGTACCGGCTGCGCACCTTTCACGATGCCGTGCCGGGGTTTCTCGACGGTACCTCGACGCCTCGCGCGTATCTCGAGGAGTGCCTGGAAGTCATCGACGACCGCGAGCCCGTCGTAAAGGCCTTCGTGAACTTGAACATCGAAGGCGCGCGGGCCGCGGCGGACGCATCGACGGCGCGTTACCGCGACGGCAGGCCGCTGTCGCCGGTGGACGGCATGCCTATCGGCATCAAGGATCTCTTCGAGACCCGGGACATGCCCGCGGAGATGGGCAGTCCCATCTGGAAGGGCAATCAATCGTTTCGCGACGCGGCCCACGTGCACGCACTGCGCGAAGCGGGCGCGCTCATCGTCGCTAAGACCGTGACCACCGAGCTCGGCATGTCCCATCCGGGCCCGACGACGAATCCGTTCGACGCCGAGCGCACGCCCGGCGGCTCGTCCAGCGGCTCGGCGGCCGCCGTGGGCGCGTGCATGTTGCCGGCGGCCATCGGCAGCCAGGTGGTCGGCTCGATCATCCGCCCCGCGGGATACTGCGGCAACGTCGCCATCAAGCCCACCTTCGGCGCGTTGAACCGAGGCGGTGGGCACTCGGCGTTGAGCCAGAGCCATCTCGGCGTGCACGCCGGCAGCCTCGCCGACGCCTGGGCCGTCGTTCATGCTATTCACGAAGGCGCCGGGGGCGATCCCGGACAGCCGGGACTCTTCGGCGAACGCGCGCTGGCCCCGGCGGCGCGGCCGCGGCGATTGGCGCGCGTCGCAACCGACGGCTGGACGGAGACCGATGAGGCGACCCGGGCCGCGTTCGAGCATGTCGTCGCGTGGTTCGGTGGCGAGGGTATCGAGATCGTCGACGCCGCCGGCGACGAAGCCGTGGCCGCATTCGAAGCGGCGATAGCCGGCGCGCGCAAGCTTTCCCACGATCTCTGCGAGTACGAGCTGCGCTGGCCGCTGAACGTCTATCGGGATTTGGGACCGGGGATGCTGAGCGATCACATGCGCGGGCGTCTGGAGCGGGGCGAGGGCATCACGCCCGAGCGCTATCGGGAGTGTCTGGACGAACGCGCCGAGGTCAAGGCCCGGCTCGCGGAGCTCGCGGCGGTCGTCGACGGGATCGTCACGCTCTCCCAGCCCGGCATAGCGCCGAAAGGACTCGACTCCACCGGCAACCCGGTCTTCAACGCGCCGGCATCGGTCTCCGGCGGACCGGCGTTCAGCCTCCCGCTCATGGCGGTGGACGGCTTACCGCTCGGCTTCCAGCTCATGGGCTTCGCCCATGGCGACGCGCGGGCCGCCGGTATCGCTCGCTGGATTCTCGAAAGCTACCCCTATTCATGAGCGACTTCTCATGAACGACTTCTCATGAGTGTCTTCGCGCCGGAGGAGTACGCGCAACGGGTGGCCGCCGCCCGCTCGCGCATGCAGGCGCGGGATCTCTCCGCGCTGATCGTCTTCGCTCAGGAGAGTCACTACTACCTGTTCGGTTACGACGGCGGCGGCTACGTGTTCTTCCAGTGCGCGGTGCTGCCGGCCGACGGCGCGCCGGTGACGCTGCTCTGCCGGCGCCCGGATGTGGCCCAGGCCCGGGATACGTCCCGCATCGACGACATCCGCGTGTGGTTGAACGCGGAGGAAGCGAATCCGGCGCGAGACCTGCGGGCGATCCTCGAGGAGAAGCAGCTCGGCGGCGGACGCATCGGCATCGAGCTCGACAACTACGGCCTCACGGGGGCGAGCTACGCGCTGGTGAGAGAAGCGCTGGACGGGTTTTGTGACCTGGTCGATGCATCCGATCTCGTGCGGGGACTTCGCATCTGCAAGTCCGACACCGAGGTCGATCTGATCCGCACCGCCGCGTCGCTCGCCGACGACGCGGTGGACGCGGTATTCGACGCCGCGAGACCGGGCGCCGTCGACAGCCTCCTGGCGGCAGCCAGCCTCAACGCGATGCTGGCCGGGGGCGGCGACGTGCCGCCGGCGGGGCCGCTCGTGAACTCCGGCAGCCGCGCCCTCTACGGCCGGGGCGTCGGCGGCGCGCGGGAGCTCGAGGAGAACGACCAGGTAATGATCGAGCTCGCCGCCAGCTTCCGGCGCTACACCTGCTGCATCGAGCGCTTCGTCGCCATCGGCGCCCCGTCCCGGCGCCAGCTGGACATGCACGGGCTCGTGAAGGAAACCCTGGAGGCGATGCTGGCGGCCTTCGTGCCCGGCGAGCCCCTCGGGCGCATCGACGAGATCCACAGACAGCGGTTGGACGAGGCGGGCTACGGCGAGCAGCGCTACGCGGCCTGCGGCTACTCCCTCGGCGCCACCTATCGGCCAAGCTGGATGGACGTGCCGCCGATGATCTACGCGGGCAATACCCTGGAGATGCGGCCCGGCATGGTGTTCTTTCCCCATGTGATGCTCGGCGATCGCGAGACGGGGCTCGCCATGGGGCTCGGCAACACGGTGCTGATCACCGACAATGGCGCCGAGTCGCTGACGCGGCTGCCCCTCGACTTAATGACGAAACACTGAACGGAGTAGATTGGATGTCGGACAAGCGGCTTGACGTGAATTTCTGCCGGAGCTTCTTCCCGCCGTTGGAGAACGGTGAGGTGTATTTCGAGAACGCCGGCGGATCCTATGCGTCCCGTCAGGTCATCGATGCTCTCGATGGGTACATGCGCGAGTGTCAATGCCAGCCTGGCTGGCAGTTTCCGTCGTCGCGCAATGCCCGCGCGCGTCTGGATCGATCTCAAAGCCTGATGGCGGAGGCCATCAACGCGGACCTCGACGAGATCGTGATCGGCCCGTCCACCACGCTGAATGTCTACGTCCTCGCCCACGCGCTCGCACCTCTGCTTCCCCCCGGCAGCGAGATCGTCGTCACCAACCAGGATCACGAGGCCAACGGCGGCGCCTGGCGGCGCATGGCCGACGCCGGTGTCGTGGTGCGCGAGTGGCGTATCGATCCGCGCACGGGCGATCTCGATCCCGAGGATCTGGACGCGCTCCTGAACGAGCGCACCAGGCTCGTGTGTTTCCCCCACGTGTCGAACATCGTCGGATCCATCAACGACGTAGGCGCGATTACCGCGAAGGCCCACGCCGTCGGCGCCATGGTGTGCGTCGACGGCGTCGCCGCGGTCGCGCACAATTTACCGGACGTGAAGGCCCTGGACGTGGACTTCTATCTCTTCAGTGTTTACAAGATGTACGGTCCGCACCTGGCCGTCATGTACGCCAAGCGCGAGCATATCGAGGCGGCTGCCAACCAGAACCACTTCTTCCACGAGGGTAACGTCCCCGAGAAGCTCCACCCCGGCGGACTCACCTACGAGTCCGCCGCGTCCATGGCGGGCATCGTCGACTACCTCGAGGCGGTGTATACGCATCACTTCGGCGCGGAGGACAACGATCTGCGCACCCGGCTAGGAAAAGTCTACGCGCTCTTCAACGCGCAGGAGTCGTCGCTCATGGCGCGGGCGCTCGAGTACCTGGCAGGGCGCTCGGACATCCGCCTCATTGGTCGGGACACGAGCGATGCAGGACTGCGGGCGGCCACCTTCTCCGTCACCGTGGCGGGGCGCGAGCCGGGGGAGATTGCGCAGCAACTCGCTGAACGCGATATCTGCGTGGGGTACGGGCACTTCTACGGCTATCGCTGCGTCGACGCCCTGGGGATCGATCCGGCCCAGGGAGTGCTGCGCTTCTCCATGGTGCACTACAACACGCTCGAAGAGGTGGACAAGTTGGTGTCGGCGTTGGACGCGGTCGCGTGATCGAAGGGACGAGGAGATGGGCATGAAATGGACGGCTCGATTGATCGCGGCCCTGCTGGCGGCGCTGATGAGCGCCTGCGCGGACACGACCCGGGATCGCAACGTCGACTACTCGGGGTTCCTCGGCGACTACTCGATGCTGGAGGTCAAGGTCAAGGACGCCACGAGCGGAGTGCTACTAGGGGCCGGCGTTGCTCACCGCGTGGGCGGCAAGCTATTGCAGGCATCCCACTTCAGCTCCTGGGGTGAGGTGGAGGACATGATGCAGCTCTGGGCCTCGCAGGGGAGCTTCAATCTGTGCGAGCTGCAGAAGCGAACGGACTGTGTAAATCCGAAGAGCTGAATCGACCCATTTTGATGAGCGCACTGTACGCAGATCTAATACTCGAGAACGGGAACATCGCGACCCTCGACGGGGACGATCGCTTCGTGTCCGTCCTGGCTGCCAGGGATGGCAGAATCGTGGCGGTGGGCGGCACGGACGAGTTGGAATCGCTGAACGGCCCCGACACGCGGGTGATCGATCTGAAAGGACGCACGGCGATACCCGGCATCGTCGACTCCCACTGCCATCCCGACGCCTACGCGGCCCGGGTCGCCCGCTGGCAGGACGTGAGCCCGGCCTTCATCCAGTCACGGGAGGCGCTGCTCGCGCGCATCGAGTCGGTGGGCGAGGGCCTCGGTGACGGAGAGTGGTTCCTGGGTTATCGCCTGAACGAGAACAAGAGCGGCGGCTACCCAACGCTCGAAGAGCTCGATCGGGCGAGCGGTGGGCGGCCGCTGTTCATCCTGCGCACCGACGGCCATCTCGGACTCGCGAACAGCGCGGCATTCGCCGCCTGCGGCGTCTCCGAGGACGCCGCCGATCCGGAATTCGGTTGCTTCGATCGCCACCCCGGGAGCGGCAGACTCACCGGGCTCGTGCGCGAGACCGCGGCCCATCTCTTTCTCGATCACATCCACGGCGCCGATACGGCGGATAGTGTCGGCGAGGGGCTCGGCACGGTCTTCGCCGAGTTCCTGAGTCACGGTGTCACCACCATCTACAACTCCCTCACGGGCACCGTCGGCATCCAGGCCTACCAACAGCTCCACGAGCGCGGCCGCCTGCCCATGCGGGTCGGTATCATCGTCAGCGGCCGGGAGGAGGGGCTCGTGGAGTCCTTCGTCGGCGCCGGCATCCGATCCGGGTTCGGCGACGACTGGCTGCGGGTGATCGGCGTCGAGTGGTGCCCGGACTGTTCCACCAGCGGGCGGACGGCGGCCTACTACGAGCCCTACCAGGGGACACCCGTGGAGGGCGAGGTCGAGAACAACACCGGCATACTTCTCTACGAGCTCGAGGATCTCAAGCGCCGTGCCATCGCCGCCCACGGCGGCGGGCTCTTGGTCATGGTGGAGGGCGTGGGCGATCGCGGCATCGACTTCGCACTCGACGTCATCGAGGCGGCGCTCGAGGCGCACCCGCGCGACGATCACCGCATGCGGGTCGAGCACTGCTGCTACGTCACGCCGTCGCTCCTTGACCGCATCGAACGTCTGAAAGTCGTGGACTCCTCGGCTACGGGCTTCATGTACGAGCTGGGAGATGCCTACCGCGCGAATCGCGGCGCCGACGCGATGCGCTGGATGTGGCCCCACCGCACGCTGGTCGATCGCGGAATCCCGGCGCCCGGACATTCCGATGCGTGGGTGTGTTCGCCCAATCCCTTTACCGCCATGTGGTCCATGGTGAATCGCCGCACCGACAGCGGACAGACCCTGGACGACTCCCAGGCCGTTACTGTCACCGAGGCCTTGCGGGCCTACACGACGCTGGGCGCGTTCGCCGGGCGGGAAGAGCACGTCAAGGGATCCCTCGAGCTCGGGAAGCTCGCCGACGTGGCGGTGCTCGATCGCGATCTGTTCGGCATCCCGAGCGACGAGATCCGCGACGTGGCGGTGGACATGACGATCGTCGGCGGAGTGCTCCGTTACGAGCGCGCGGGCCGCGGTGAGGCATGAAGCCTCCCCCGCTTACCCGCGAGTCGCTCCTGGACGGCACCATCCGCGAGTACATCCATCGGGATCCGGAGCTGCGCCGCCTGGTTCTGCCCGATGCCGAGCGGGATGCCTCGCTGCGAGAGACGCTGCAGGCAGCGCCCGAGCCAGGCGACGTGTGGGTCTTCGGGTACGGATCCCTCGTCTGGAACCCTGCCTTCCACTTCGTGGAGAAGCGCACCGCGCGGATCAACGGCTACCATCGGCGCTTCTGCCTGTGGACCCAGCTCGGGCGCGGTAGTCCCGATAACCCGGGACTGATGCTGGGTCTCGAGCGCGGCGGCGCCTGCCGGGGCGTCGTGTACCGCGTGGCCAAGGAGGCGGTGGAGACCGAGCTCGACGTGCTCTGGCGCCGGGAGATGTTCACCGGCGCCTACTGCCCGACCTGGGTGACGGCCCGCAGCGGCGCCGAGACCGTATCCGCCGTGACCTTCGTGATCAACCGCCAGAACTCGCGCTACTCGGGGCGGCTGCCGGAGACGACCATCGTCCGCCACATCGCCACGGCCAACGGTCCCCTGGGACCCTGCAGGGATTATCTCTTCGAGACCGTCGAGCACCTGGCGGAGCTCGGTATACGGGACAGGCGTCTGGAGGCCATGGCGCGCAAGGTGCGGGCCCACCGGGGCTAGCCACGCCGGGAGACCCCGGGCGTGCTAATGTTGCAGCCATGGCCGGGACGATTCGCACCCTCGCTCTACTGGCCGCGGCGCTCCTCGCCGTCGCCGCCGGGCCCGCGGCTGTTGCCGAGCAGATGGCCGAGATCGTGCCCCGCGCCGACGACATCAGCATGAACCTCACCATCGAGAACATCGACGGCAAGGTCGTCAACGTCCCCGAAACCCACATCAGGGAGATCCCCCCCGGGGATCACTATCTCGGCGTCAAGATCGAGATTCGGGCGGTATCGGGGGGCTCGCTGCTATCCGGGCTGGGCGTGTTCTCCGCCATCTCCGGTGCCGTCGACGACAAGCCCCCCGTCCACGACGGCGTCTCGTTCACCGCCGAGCCGGGGAAGCGTTATCTGTTGACCGGCGCCATGGTGGATGGCAAGCCGAAGATTTGGGTCGAGGAAGAGACCTACGAGAGCAACCGCGACGACGACTTGAGGTGAGTCGGGCCGATCAGTCCGTGCGGCTCGTAATCTCCAGCAGGTGATATCCGAACTGGGTCCGCACGGGCCCGTGCACCTGGCCGACGGCATCGTTGAAGACGACCTGATCGAATTCCTTCACCATCTCACCGGGGCCGAAGCTGCCGAGATCGCCGCCGCCCTTCCCGGAAGGACACTTCGAGTGTGCCGCCGCCAGCTCGGCGAAGTCGGCGCCGCCTTCGATCTCGGTCTTCAGGTTCTGGCACTGTTCCTCGGTATCCACGAGGATGTGCCGCGCAGTAGCCTGGGTCATGTTCGGTCTCCTGTGAGCGGGGAGCGCCCCCGCCGGCGCGGCAAGCATGCCACGATTGCCCGGTGCGCGCCAAGCAGATGAGGCCACGCGGACGCGGCTTCCCTGTGCCATCATGGGCTCCGTGGAGCCATTGACGAGTCAACTTCTCTCGAGCCAGCCCGGCCTGCGCCACGGATTCTTCACCCGTCGCGGCGGCGTCTCCGACGGCATCTATGCCTCCCTGAACTGCGGCCCCGGCTCTGCCGACGACGGCACCCACGTCGCCGAGAATCGCGCCCGGGTGATGCGCCACCTGGGCCTGGTCGACGGTCTGTCCAGTTTGAACACCCTCGCCCAGATCCACAGCGCCGAGGTCGTGCACCTGCGCGACGCCCTGCCCGAAGGCCAACATCCCCGGGCCGATGCTCTGGTGACCGACGTGCCCGGGCGCGCCATCGGCGTGCTGGCCGCGGACTGTGTGCCCGTGCTGCTCGCGGATACCGAGGGCAGGGCGGTAGGCGCCGCCCACGCCGGTTGGAAGGGGGCGCTCGGCGGCATCGTCGAAGCCACGGTGGATGCGATGGGCGCCCTGGGCGTTCCGGCGGCGCGCATCGTAGCCTGCGTGGGCCCCTGCATCCAACAGAGATCCTACGAAGTCGGCGCGGAGCTCCATCAACGATTCATCGATGCCGCTCCCGGCAACGACGCGTACTTTCGCGACTCGGAGCGTGGCGGCCATTTCATGTTCGATCTGCCGCGATACGTCGAGCACCGGGTCGCGGTGTCAGGTGTCGCCGAGTGCGATCGCCTCGAGCTGGATACCTATAGCGACGACGAGCGCTTCTTCAGCTATCGCCGCGCGACTCATCGGGGGGAACCGGACTACGGGCGCCAGGTATCGGTCATCGCGCTCGACGGCGTCTAACCGAGCATCCCCTTCAACGCGAAGAAGAACACCATGGACAGGATCGCTCCCGCGGGCAGCGTGACGATCCAGGACATGAAGATGTTCTGTACAACGCGCATGTTGATGGCGGCGATGCCCCGGGCGATGCCGACGCCGAGCACCGCACCCACCAGGGTGTGGGTCGTGGAGATGGGCAGGCCGGTTCCCGATGCAACGACCACCGTCGTCGCCGCCGCCAGGGTCGCGGCGAAACCGCGGCTCGGCGTCAGCTCGGTGATGCGTTCGCCGACCACCGCCATAACCTTGAATCCGTAGGTCGCGAGTCCCGCCACGATCCCGATTGCGCCGACCACGAGGACCCACAGGGGCAGCGCGGACTTCTGGACCACCTCGCCGCCGCTCTGCACCACGCCGACGATGGCGGCGACGGGCCCGATGGCGTTGGCGACGTCGTTGGAGCCGTGGGCGAAGGCCATGGCGCAGGCCGTGAAGACCATGAGAATCGCGAACACGCGTTCGACATTGGCGTAGTGGAAATCGCGATCGGCGTCGGCCTCTCTTTGGATACGCCGGACCAGCACCGCGCCGATGGCCATGGTGGCCGCCCCGGCCAGCGCCGCGAGCATGTAGCTCTGGGGGAGGGACAGCTCGAGGCCGACGTGCTTCAGACCCTTGAGCAGCGTCACCAGCGCGATGATGAAGCCCACCAGGAAGATGTAGAGGGGTACGTAGCGCTTCGCGGCGCGGAAGGGATCCTCCGCGTCGAATATGAGCCGCTGCACGCTTCGAAAGAGCGCGAAAGCGAGGGAGCCCGCGAGGAGCGGCGATACCACCCAGCTCGCGACGATGGAGCCCAACTTCCCCCATTGCACGGCGGCGACGCCGATCCCGACGATCGCGAAGCCGACGATGGCGCCGACGATGGAATGGGTGGTCGAGACCGGCCAACCGAAGCACGACGCCACCACGAGCCATACCGCGGCCGCGAGGAGCGATGCGAGCATCCCGAACACCAGCAGCTCCGGGGTGGCGGCGAGGAGGCTCGGATCGATGATGCCCTTGCGGATCGTGGCGGTCACCTGACCGCCCGCCAGCACGGCGCCCAGGAACTCGAAGACGGCGGCGATGACTATGGCCTGGCGCAGGCTCAGCGCACGGGACCCCACCGAGGTGCCCATGGCGTTGGCGACGTCGTTCGCGCCGATCCCCCAGGCCATGAACAGGCCGAATGCAGCGGCGAGGATCAGGTAGAGTGTGCCGTGCTCCACGGAGTCGTCAGCGTGCCAGCATCAGCTGCAAGCGGCTCCCGACGCGCTGGGCGCGGTCACCGAGATCCCCGGTCCAGTCGATGACGCGATACAGGAACATGGCGTCGACGGGAGGAAGATCGCGCTCCATGGCGAAGACCTTGGAGCGAACCTCGACCTGGATCGTATCGGTGTCGGTCTCGATACGATCGAGCTCTTCTATCAGGTTCTGAACGAGCTCCACCTCGGCGCCGCGGAATCCAGTCTCCACCAGCTCGTCGAGCTCGTTGACGGTCTTCTGGGCCTGCAGGCAGGCGTCGATGCAGCGCTGCACGAATTCCTTCAGCAGCGGCCCCACCTCGGCGGGGAAGCTCATGCGGCGCCCGCGGATGAGCCCCGCGATGTCCTTGGCCCGGTTGGCGATGTTGTCCTGCATGGTCAGGACTTCCAGCAGATCCCGGCGCTCCACCGGCAGGAAGAGGCTGCGCGGAAGGTGCAGGCGGAGATCGTGTTTCAGATCGTCGGCCTCGTGCTCGAGCGCGACGATGCGTTCCTGGATCGCGTCGACGGCGGCGTCATCACCGGCGACGACGGCGTCGTAGAAGGGTGCCAGCTGGGAGGTGCACTCCACCACCTTGGCCATGTGCACTTGCAGAGGACGTATCGGCGAGGTGCCGAACAGGTTGGCTATCGGGTTGAAGGGCGTCATCGGCGCGAAATTCTAGCAACGCCGGGCCGGGTGTCAACGGGGCGATCGGGGGTGCCGATCGCCCCGTGTCGTGGTCAGCTGGCGGCCTTGGCGGCCCGCCAGTCGAGGATCCTCCTGATGCCCAGCCAGGCACCGAGGGCGATGGCGATCACGAGCGCGAGAGCCGCCGGCGGCGCCGGGTTCGCGCCCAGGTAGCCGACGGCTGCGAGCACCATGGCGACGCCGGCCACCAGGATGGCGAGGGCTGCATTGCGCGGCATGATCCCGCGGCGGCTGCCGATGGCGACGATGGCGAACCACACCAGCACGACGCCGAGCAGGCCGAGCCCGAGGCCCAAGCGGTGGCCGTCCGCCGAGGCGTAGCCGAGCGAGAAGGTCGCCGCCTGGGGTGACTGGTTCGCGTAGAGCTTCTCGAACGCGTAGTGGATCCCCTGGCTGGGTACGCTGAGGCGCAACGGCTCGCCAAGCGCGCCGCCGGCCTTCTGTGCCCGTGCCAACGCCTCACGGCTCATGACCGCGCCGTTGACGCGGGCGCCGTTGATGACGGCATCCAGCGTGCTGTCGGGGTTCCGGTAGCTCGGCCCAACGGGCAGATAAACGTCCCAGCGGGTGTGGGTGACGACCATGTCCGGTGTCGGCAGGCGTCCGGAGAGGGTGCCCATGAAGGCCATGGGCTGGACACGGGTCGCGTAGATGATCTCCACGGGAAATCCCGTGGCGGAGTTGATCATCTTCACCAGCACGGCCGAGCCGGCCTCGGAGGTCTCCGCCTCGGCGGGCTTTTCCGCCTTGCCGTCGACGAACACCGACCAGATCTGCGACTCCGGCGGCAGCTCGAGGCGCAGGAACTGCCGTCGGCTGTTGCGCACGTCGAAGCGCGCGGTGTTCACCGCGAGGCCGTCCCGGGTGTAGAGGGTCGAGTAGTGCGCCTTCTCGATCGCCGCTACCTGCACGTCGATCTCCCGGTGCCGGGTGATCTTCAGCGCGAGGCGGTAGGGGGGCTCCGCGTGCACGTACTTGTAGGCGAGCAGGATCGGGTTGGTGGTCTTCAGAACCAGCTGCTGGGGCAGCTCGTTCACGTCGAG
>CBDTYP010000075.1:0-11157 GCA_965364645.1 uncultured Gammaproteobacteria bacterium
CCCGCCTCCCGCGCGGCTGTTCCGTCTCCCGGACCGGCCGATAGAAAAAATGAGTGGGCGCCATTCCGTCGCCTGCCGGACACATTCACCCGGAGTGAGGATCCCGCCTTGCGCGTCGGCAAAGCCATCGTATTCGGCATCGCCCTGTTCGTGCTCGTCATCGGGGTCGGGGCCGTCGCCCTGTCGCGGGTCGATCCGGACTCCATCCGGGACTTCCTCACCGAGGCTGCCCGGGAGGCCACCGGCCGTGAAGTGATGGTGCGCGGCGCCACCGAGCTCACCCTGTTTCCCTCGCCCACCCTGGTCGCCGAGAACGTCATCTTCGGCAACGCTCCCTGGAGCGTCAGTCCCGACATGGCGCGGGTGAAACGCCTCGAGGCCCGGGTCGGATTCCTGCCCCTCTTCCTCGGTCAGCTGCGGGTGTCCCGCTTCAGGCTCCTGGAACCCCACGTGCTCTTCGAAGAAGATCGCAAGGGCCGCCGCAACTGGATCTTCGACCTCGACGACGAAGGGGATAAGGGAGGGGAGGCGACCGGTGAAGAGCGGGAGTTCCTTAACGCCATGCAGACACGGGTGCGCATGGTCGTCTCGGAGATTCAGATCGTCGACGGGACCTTCAGCTATCGAAATGGCAAGGCGACCCGCACCGTCCGCGTCCCCCAGCTCACGGCCTACGGCGACATCGCGGGCGGCGCGCTGGATCTCGCGGGGCGGGGGCAGTTCAATGGGCGTGGCTGGCGGCTCTCCGGTAGCGTGGGCGAGCTCTCCGCGCTGCTGCACAACAAGCCCTACGACCTGGACTTCGTCCTGACCACCCTCGGCACCAAGCTGAGCGGCAAGGGGGGCATCCAGCGTCCCCTGGACGGCACAGGTCTCGCCATGGATCTCGCGCTCGAGGCACGCTCCGGCAGCGAGATGCTGGCCCTCGCGGGGCTCGACCTGGAGCTCCCCGGCGCGGTGCACGCCAGCGCGAAGCTGCAGGAGGTCGATGGGCGCCTGGGCCTCCACGACGTCAAGGCAAAGGCCCGCATCAAGGGCGGCACCCTGACCGCCAGCGGATCCGTGGACGACCTGGCGGAGATTCGGAGTGTGAACCTGAAGGTCGGTATGAAGGCGAAGTCCCTGGCGGGCGTGGCCCCGCTCGCCGGCGTCGATCTTCCGAAGACCGGGCCCGTCTCCGCGAGCGCCAGGATCACCAATCCTAAGGGCAGGTTCCGGTTGGACAAGCTCGCGGCCGACATCGCGCTGCGGGGCGCGAAGGTGAAGCTGAGCGGCAGGATTACGAACCTCGCCAGGGGCCGTGGTCTCAATCTCGGCATCGATCTGGAGGCCGGCTCGCTCGCGAGACTCAATCGTTACCTGGGCGTCCCGCTCCCGGCGGTGGGGCCCGTGAAGGCCCGCGCACGCTTGAACCGCACGAAGCACGGCTACAGGTTGGCGAAGATAGATGCCCGCGTCGGACGCAGCGACGCCCGCGGCGAGTTGCTGATCTACCCCCATCGCAAGCGCCCTCGCGTGGTCGGGCGCCTCGACGCCAAGGTGCTGGACCTCGATCAGATCCTGCCCGGCTCGAGCGGAAGCAACGACCGGCGCGTGTTCTCCGCCGAGTCGTTCTCGCTCGCGTGGCTCAATACCTTCGACGGCGACATCAGCGTGCACGCGCGCAAGCTCCACATCCAGGGCATGCGCATGGACGAGACGAAGTCCGGCATGTCCCTCGACGAGGGCAACCTCTTGTTCACGCCCGCCGGAAAGCTCGGCGGCGGCAAGTTCAAGGCCAGGCTGTCGGTGGATGCCCGGGGTAAACGCCCGCGCATCGCCATGCGTATCCGCGGCAAGGGCATCGGACTCGGCAAGGTGTCGGCACAGATCTACGACACCAAGCTCGTCGATGGTGCGCGTTCCGATGTGAACATCGACGTCGCCGGGCGCGGCAACTCCGTCCGCGAGCTGATGGCCGGGCTCTCCGGCGGCATCTACGTGGCCACCGGCAAGGCCACCATTCACAACCGCAAGCTCGAGAAGGTCAGCGGGGACGTGGTGACCGCGGTTTTGAGCACGGTCGCCATGCAGAGCCCCGAGGAGAAGACCACCCACATGCGCTGCGGCGTCGTCCGGGTCATGGTGAAGAACGGCGTCGTCAACGCGGATCGCACCATCGCCATGGAAACCACCCGGGCCGCCATGAGCACGAGCGGCACCGTCGACTTCCGGGACGAGAGCCTGGATCTCGGCGTCAACCTCGTGGGGCGCACCGGTCCGAACATCGGCACGAGCTCACTGTCAGGACTCGTACGCGTGCGCGGCACCATGGCGGAGCCCGAGGTCGGCGCCGACGCCGCAGGATTCGTAGGCGCCGCGGCCACCGTGGCGGGCGCCGTTGCCACCAGCGGACTGTCGCTCATCGCCCAGGGGCTCATCTCCCAGATCGCCGCCGATCGCAGCACCTGCAAGACCGCCCTGGAGATCGACCACGGCGGCGAATCGCGCACCGTCGCACTCGGCAAGGCCGGATCCCGGGACGATGTGGAGTCCGAGGCCGGGGACCGGACCCGGCGCCGGAGCGAGTCAGGCAGCGCCGGTGACGGCACCTCGCGCAAGACGGTGGACAACGGCAGCTGAGCCGAGGATAACGCCGCTCCGACTCTCGACTCCAACCGGCCGCCGGGCGAAGATCGCCCCTCTCTCACATCCGCCCGCGGGCCGGGGCAATGCGACTCTGGAAGAAGCTCTTCGTCGGCATACTTATCCTGTCACTGATACTCGTGGCCGGCCTCGCGCTGTTCGTGAGCCTGGTGGATCCGAACGAGTACCGCGGGGCCATCACCGACGTCGTCGAGGAGCTCACCGGACGGAATCTGGAGATTACCGGTGACCTGCACATCAAGTTGCTGCCGGCACCCTCGGTGGAGGCCCACGGCGTCACCTTCTCGAACGCCTCCTGGGCATCGGAGCCGGACATGGTGCGGGCGAAATCCGCCCGGGCGGAGCTCGCGCTGCTGCCGTTGTTGAAGGGCCGCCTCGTCGTCCACCGCGCCGTGGCCGTCGAGCCCGAGGTCTTCCTCGAGGTGGACGCCGACGGCCGATCCAACTGGATCTTCGATGTGCCCGACGACTCTGCTGGCGACTCCGAGACCGATAAGGGCGCGTCCGTGCCCGGCATCGACGTGGTCGTCCGGGAGCTGCACGTCGAGGACGCCAGCCTCGACTTCGTGGACGAGCCGGCTGGAGCCCGGATCGGAGTGGCCATCGAGAAGCTGACCATCGGCTCGGAGAGGCCGGGTGGCCGGATGGAGCTCAGCATGAAGGGGACCTACCAGGAGCTGCCGGTCGCGCTGGAGGGCAGGCTGGGCGCTCCAGGCGCCATCCTGCGCAATCAGCCAGTGGAGGTCGACCTGGAAGGCAGCGCGGGTGACGCCGAGTTCACCGTGCAGGGTGCCGTCGGGAAACCCCTGGAAGGCAGGAACTTGCGTGTCGAGGTGACCCTGAAAGGCGATTCCACGGCGGCGATCACCGATGCCGTCGGCGTGGAGCTCGAGGAGTTCGGCCCGGTGGACCTGAAGGCCAGGCTCCTGGAGGAAGACGGTTACTTCAGCCTGGACCCGGTCGCGGTCAGCGCGCGGCCGCGGGAGACCGGTGCGCACGTCGAGGGCGCGGTAAAGGACTTCGATTTCGATCTCCTGACGTGGTCGCCCGCCGAGTCACCGCAGGGCAAGCCGCTCAGCGTGAACCTGGAAGGCAAGCTCGGCGAGGCCGGCTTCAAGCTCGGCGGCGAAGTCGGTGATCCCCTGGGGGCTCGGGATCTTCGCCTCGATGTCGCCATCGAGGCCCCCGCCACCCGGCCGCTGACGTCGCTCGCCGGTCTGGAAGCGGAAGAGGTCGGACCCGTCGTGCTCACGATGAAGGTTATCGAGCAGGAAGGGCGCTTCGACTTCGACGACATTGCCCTGCGCGCCCGCCCGCGGGACACCGATATGACCATGGCGGGTTCCGTGAAGAGCCTGCGCCTTTCTCTCGATAAGGAAGCTGCCGGAGGCAAGCCGGCGAAGGTCGGTGTCGAGGGCACCTTCGGCGAGGCGAAGTACGCGATAGCGGGCGACGTCGGCGAGCCCATGGAAGGCAAGGATCTGCGTCTCGACGTGAAGCTCGACGCGAAGGCCACGCGGCCGCTGACGGAGTTCGCCGGCGTCGATGTCGAAGAAATAGGGCCGTTGAGTCTGACGCTCACCCTCGTCGAGAAGGACGGCCGAGTCGATCTCGAAGCCATCGACGGGACGGCGCGGCCTCGAAACGCGGACGTCGCGGTCAAGGGATCCTTGGCGAACGTCCTCGACGATCCGAAGCCGGATGTCGAAGTCGCGCTGTCCGCGGATACCTTGCGTCAACTCGATCCGTCGCTGCCGGAGGCAGGGCCCGTGAAGGTATCCGCGAAGGTCCGGCCGCGGGACAAGGTCATCGAGATCCGCGATCTCGTCGCCAGCGTCGGGAAGAGCGACCTGTCCGGTAACGTGACGGTCGATACGGGCGGCGAACGGCCGAGCGCCGCGGCGAAGCTGCACGCCCGGGTGCTCGATGTCGCGCAGCTCGTGCCGGAGGCAACGACACCGGATGCGCCCCCCGCCGCCGAGACACCGGCACCCACCTCGGACTCGACCAGGGACAGAGCTGAGCCCACCGCCGAGGCGCAGCGAACGGGTAAGAAGGTCTTCTCCGATGCGCCCCTGCCCCTCGATGTGTTGAAGAAGGCGAACGGCAGTATCGAGCTTGCCGTGGACAAGCTGGTGACCCGCAAACTCACCCTGGACAAGGTGGATCTGGCGGCCACCCTCGATGACGGCAGCTTGAGCGTCAAGCCGGCCGCCCATGTCGCCGGCGGCAAGATCGCGGGCATCATCGACATCGACGCACGCACGCAACCGGCGAAGTTCAGCGCGGACGTTGACGCGAAGAAGGTCAGCATCGGCGCATTGACGAAGGCGATCCGCGGCTACGAGACTTCCCGCGGCCTCGACTCGGACCTCGCGGTGAAGCTGCGAGGTCAGGGTGAATCGTTGCATGACGTCGTGTCGGGCTTGAACGGAGACCTGCGCCTGGAGATCGGCGAGGGCCGCCTGAACAACGATGTCCTCGACAGGGTCGGCGCCGATCTGTTCTCGCAGATCATCGGTGTCGCGGTGCCGAAGGACGCCGGGGAAGAGACGACAAAGCTCGAATGCGGTGTGCTGCGCTTCGCGGTCGTCGACGGAGATGCCATCGCCGATCAGACCATTGTCCTCGAGACGGACAAGGTGCTCCTGAAGGGGGGCGGGCTCGTCGATCTCGAGACCGAGGAGCTGGATCTCGGGGCGAAGCTGGCCGCCCGCGAGGGCATACGCATCGGCTCCGGGACCCTGAGCAGCCTGGCGAAGCTGCAGGGCACCCTGGCGGAGCCCCGGCTCGGCACCGATCTCACCGGGGTGGTCAAGGTTGGCGCCAAGGTGGGCATCGCTTTTGTGACCGTCGGCCTGTCCCTCGTCGCCGAGGGCGTCTATGGTCATTTAAGCGAGGACGATCACCCCTGCCAGACGGCCCTGGCACGGCAGATGGAGGTCACGCCGAAGGAGTACAAGGAACAGAAATCGGCGCAACAGAAGTGACGTACTGGCTGACAAACTGGCAGGCCCAAAGGTAGTAGATAGATGGCGAAGCAGATTCAGGTGGAGCGTGACGGCCCGATCGCCACGGTGGTGCTGAGCCGCCCCCGCAAGCTCAACGCGCTCACGCGATCCATGTGGCACAAGCTCGGCGAGGCCGTGGTGACGCTGTCCGCCGACAACGACGTGCGCTGTGTCGTGCTCCGGGGCTCGGGCAAGAAGGCGTTCTCCGCCGGCAACGACATCGGCGAGTTCGAGAAAGAGCGCGCGAGCATCCCCCAGGCGCGGCGCTACGGCGCCGACATGAAGCGCACCATCGACGCGCTGCAATCTTGCCGCCATCCCATAGTCGCCATGATCAACGGCGTGTGCGTCGGCGGCGGGCTCGAGCTCGCCGCTAACTGCGATATCCGCATCTGCGGCGAGTCCAGCCGCTTCGGCGCTCCCATCAACAAGCTCGGCCTGGTCATGTCCTACGCGGAGCTCGAGAGCCTGTTGAGCCTCGTGGGGCGCGCGACCACGCTGGAGATACTTCTCGAGGGCCGCGTCTTCGGCGCCGAGGAGGCCCTGCAGAAGGGCCTCGTGCAGCGGGTCGTTGCCGACGACATGGTCGAGGAGGAAGCCTACGCCACGGCCCAGCGCATCGTCGACGGCGCGCCGCTCGTGGCCCGCTGGCACAAGAAGTTCATCGACCGGCTATCGGACCCGGCCCTGCTCACCAGGGACGAGGTCGACGAGGGCTTCCTCTGCTTCGGCACCAAGGACTTCGAGATCGGCCTGAAGGCTTTTCTGGACAAGAAGAAGCCAGAGTTTACCGGGCGCTGAGGTGGGACCCCTCGCCGGCATCAAGGTCATCGAGTTCGCTCACATCATGGCGGGACCCGTGTGCGGGTTGATGCTCGCCGACATGGGGGCCGACGTCATCAAGGTGGAGAAGTATCCTGACGGCGACGACACCCGCCGCACCCTGCCGCCGGAGGTCCGCGGGGAGTCCGCCGCGTTCCTGATGATGAACCGCAACAAGCGCGGCATCGGGTTGAATCTCAAGTCCGAGGCGGGCGGGGAGATCGCTCGCAGGCTGCTCGCCGACGCCGACGTGGCCGTGGAGAACTACCGCAAGGGCACCATGGAACGCCTCGGCCTCGGCTACGATGCCGTGCGGGAATTCAATCCCGGTATCGTCTACGCGGAGCTCTCCGGCTTCGGCCGCAGCGGCCCCTATGCCGATCGCGCGGGCTTCGACCTCATCGCCCAGGGCATGTCCGGCATCATGAGTGTCACCGGGGAGGGACCCGGCCGGCCGCCCACCAAGTGCGGCGCGCCGCTCTCGGACATCACGGCAGGGATCCTCGCCGCCATGGGCGTGCTGGGGGCGGTGGTGCACCGTTACAGGACCGGAGAGGGGCAGCGGGTCGACACCTCGCTCTTCGAGGCGGCCATCACACACACCTACTGGCAGTCCGCCATGGCCTTCGCGACAGGCGTCTCCCCCGGCCCGTTGGGCTCCGCCCATCCCCTGAGCGCCCCCTACCAGGCCTTCGAGACCGCCGACGGATGGATCACCGTCGGCGCCGCCAATCAGTCGAGCTGGCTCAGATTCCTGGAAGCCATCGAGCGTCCGGAGCTGCAGGAGGACCCGCGCTTCGCCGACGACGCCGCGCGCATGACCAACATCGCGGACTTGGTGGCCATGCTCACCGAAATCCTGAAGACGCGAGCCGCGGGAGAGTGGCTCGAGCGCATGGAGCGGGCGGGCGTGCCCGCGGGCCCGGTGCTGGACATCGCCGGCATGCAGGCCGACCCTCAGGCCCTCGCCCGGGGCATGGTCACCGACGCGCCCCACACGCGGGTGGGCCCGGTAAAGACCCTCGGCCATCCCGTCCACTACTCCGCGTCGCCGACGGAGATCACCCGCGGCGCGCCCCTGCTCGGCGAGCACACCGTGGAGGTGCTCACCGAGCACGGCTACAGCGAAGCCGAGATAGCGGGGTTCGTCGACGAGGGTGTGGTGGTAGCGGCCTGACCGGTCAGCAGTTGGACCAGCCGTACGTGGTGTAGATGCACCCGTCGCCCGTGCCGCCGACGGCACCGCCCGCGGCGTTACTCCAGTGATTCCAGTGGCCGTTCGCGTTCCACTCACCGCTGCCGTAGCGCGACGTATAGGACCCGCCGCCGGGCTGTCCCGGGCAGCCGCTCTGCCCGGAGTTCAGCTCCGCCCAGCACCCGGACTGGCCATCGACGATGTAGTTGCCCGGCGGGATGCGTGTCCCGGACTGAGTCTCCACGGCGTAGAGCTCCTGGGGACTCAGCTCGTAGCCGTTGACGAACACCAGGGTCCGGCCGTTCGCCTGGGCGGAGAGGGTGGCGACGAGAATGACGACGCCTACGAACAGCGCGAGCATCGGGAGCGTGGATTCTCTCGGGGTCATTGCCTGTACTCCTGTCCAGCAATGCCTGAGAGGATAGGGCGGTCGACGGGAAGGCGATGTGAGGATCCTCACAAAGCCGGGGTTTCTCAGGCAATCTCCCGGGCGAAAGCCTCGCGCAGCGCCCGGGCCGCGTCGTCGATGGCCTCGTTGGATCGATCCAGCATGCGCGAGTAGTGCAGGAACCCGTGCAGCACGCCATCGTAGACGGCGAGGCTGCTCTCCACCCCGGCTTCGCCCAGGAGCGCGTGCATGGCGACGCTGTCGTCGAGCAGGAGATCCATGCCCGCCGCGGCGATGAAGGCGGGGGGCAGGCCCCGCAGATCGGCGCGGAGCACGTTAAAGCGATTGTCGTCGCGATCCTCGGGGCCGCGGAGGTAGCAGTCGGTGTAGAAGTCCATGTCCTTGTTGCTCAGGCCGTCTCCGCGCTCGCCGAAGAGCCGCTGGGACGGGGAGTCCCGCAGCCCGAAGACCCCGTAGACGAGCAGCAGCATGCGCAGCAGCTCCGGCTGCGAGTCCCGCAACGAGAGCGCGACGGCCATGGACAGGTTCGCGCCGGCGGAGTCCCCGCCGAGCGCGATGCGCTCGGGGTCGATGCCCCAGTCCGCGGCGCGGTCTCGAACGTGGAATACGGCCCCGAGACACTCGTCGACGGCGGTGGGAAACTTGGTCCGGGGCGCGAGGCCGTAATCCACGCCGATCACCGCCGCGCCGGAGCGCAGCGCGAGCAGGCGCATGATCTTGTCGTGGGTATCGAGGTTGCCGACGACCCAGCCGCCGCCATGGAGATAGATGAGCACCGGTAGCGGACGCTCGTTGCCGTGCAGGTAGACCCGCGCCGGGATACCGCCCCCTGGACCCTCGATGGACGTGTCGATGACTGCGTCGAGCTCGGGAGCGTCGGCGTTCCACCAGGCGCGCCCGGCAATGTACTGCGCGCGCGCCTCGTCGGGGGTGAGCGTGTGCACCTTCTTCGCGTTCGGGGTGAGCTCCGCCTGCTTACTCAGCACCGCCGTCATCTGCGGATGGAGCTGTTGCTCGTAGTCGACCTTTGCCATCGGCGCATTATATGAGCGCCGCACGACCGGGCATAATCCGCCCTATGCCCATCGACCCGGAGTATCTGCTCAATCGCCGTTTCCCCGAGGTGCGGCACCCCTACACGCCCAGGGACGTGATGCTCTACGCGTTGAGCATCGGCATCGGTGCCGACCCGACGGACGAGCGCCAGCTTCCCTACGTGTACGAGCGGGATCTTCGGGTGTTTCCTACCATGGCCGGAATCCTCGCCTACCCCGGGCTCTGGGCCCGGGAGCCCGACACCGGTCTCGACTGGGAGCGGGTGCTGCATGCCGAGCAGGGCATCGAGTTCCTGAAGCCGTTGCCGACCGACGGCGTCGTGGTCGCGCGCACCCGTGTGACGGGTCTGGTCGACAAGGGCGCGGGGCGGGGCGCGCTCATCTACACCGAGCGCACCGGCGTCGACGAGAGCACGGGCGAAGCGTTGTTCAACGTCTACCACACCGCCTTCGCCCTCGGAGACGGCGGATTTGGCGGCGGCAGGTCCGCTGGACCGGCGCGAGAGCCGCACCCACTGCCCGAGCGTCGACCCGATGTCATCCTTCCCTTGTCGACGCTGCCCCAGCAGGCGCTGCTCTACCGGCTGAACGGCGACCCCAATCCCCACAACGCCGACCCGGCGGCCGCCCGGGCCTCGGGCTTCGATCGCCCCATCATGCACGGACTCTGCACCTACGGGTTCGCTGCCCACGCCGTGGTCGCCGCCTGCTGCGACTACGCCCCGGACGCCCTGGCCTCCATGCACGTGCGCCTCTCCGCGCCAGTGTTTCCCGGCGAGACCATCGCGACGGAGATCTGGCGCGACGGCGACGTCGTCTCGTTCCGCTCCCGTGTGCCGGAGCGCGGCGTCACGGTCCTCGATAATGGCCGCGTGGCTCTGCGCGCGGACGCCGGGTGAGGCTCGAAGCGCGCGGGATCTTCAGTCACGGTCGGGGCTTGCCGATGATCTCCTGAGCCTTCGATCGGGGGACATTCCGGGCTCAGGAATGAAAGTATTTTCCGCCGCGGGACGCAGGGCGCCCCCGAATAGCCGGGAAATCAACCGACCCCTTGCATTTTGTGACGCTGTCCCAGAATCCGGCCTATGAACGGCGTTACTCTTAAAGCTGTCGATCCCACGGCCGAAGATCATCTTGTATGCACGCTGAACCCGCCGCCATCCCCGCGATGACGGCAGGCTCGATGTTGGCCGATTTCGCCGCCCGAGGCCTGGCTGGGACAGCCGGGGGCCCCAGGCGATCGAGCCGGATCCGGGGCTTGGACGCGCCTGAGAGAACCCTTTGAATGGCTGCAAAGAACGACAAATTCGCCGAACAGATCAAGTCGCTGGTGCCCGTCAGCGGCCTCGCGCCCCAGTACCAGAACGAGGTGGTCCAGCAGGCCAACATCCTCAAGTTCAAGAAGAAGCAGCAGATCTTCAAGCAGGGTGACGTCGACCCCTTCACCTTCTATCTCCTCGAAGGGCAGCTGGATCTCGAGGCCAACGGCCAGCTCCTGAAGACCGTCGAGGGCGGCAGCGTGGATGCCCTGTCGCCGCTCTCCCAGCTCCAGCCCCGCCAGATGAGCGCCAAGTCCAAGGGTAAGACCGTGGTGATGCGCATCGCGAGGGACGTCATGGATCGCCTGCTGACCATGGACGATCCCGGCGGCCCGGCGGGGACGGTCGAGGTCACCGAAGTCGAGGAGTATGACGATGACGAGGATGGCGGCGGCGACTGGATGACGCGCATGCTCCAGTCGGAGCTCTTCTCGCGCATCCCGCCCGCCAACATTCAGCGCCTGTTCACCGTCATGGAGTCGGTGGACTACTCCGCGGGCGACGTCGTCGTCGAGCAGGGCTCCCCCGGCGACTACTACTACATCATCCAGAGCGGGCGCTGCGAAGTGACCCGCAAGGCATCCGGCGGTAAGCCCATCAAGCTCGCGGAGCTCGGTGGTGGCGACAGCTTCGGCGAGGAGGCGCTGATCTCCGACGCCAAGCGCAACGCCAGCATCACCATGACCACCGACGGGGAGCT
>CBDTYP010000076.1:0-11111 GCA_965364645.1 uncultured Gammaproteobacteria bacterium
GAGCCACCGAGTACCATCATGAAGTTGCCGAGTACCATGAACAGCACGTGGCCCGCCTCGTGGAACGCCAGGTTGACGGCGTGCATGATCGAGCCGTTGATCTCGGGCAGGTGACCATAGAGCTCACGGTGATCGGTCTGGAAGAACCAGACGCTCCAGATCGCCAGCGCGACGATCGTCACGCATCGCCCGCCGAAGAGGATGGGGTTTACGTGTGGCTCGACGTGGAAGACATGGGCGGCGAGCCACTCCCGCCACGACGACCCCGCAGCGGCTCGCGCCGCGGGCGCCGGGGTAGGCGCCCGGAAGCGCTGCTTCATCCATTTGCTGAATATGATCCCGCAAGCGGGGCACTGCCCCTCCCCGGCCATGTCGCCGGCGGCCGGTGAATGTCCACACTTGGGGCAGGTGCTGTACATATCGCGGGACGGCGAGGCATCGATCGCGCCGCCGAATGGCAATACTAGGTTGATTCCCCATGGCACGGTTGTGACCTGAATCTCACTAGCGCACTCGAGACGCCGGCGTCGGCTTCGAGCACGCATTCCCAGGGACGCACAGGGTCTAGACTTGCGGACAGATTCTCCAGGACCCGACACCATGAACAGCCAGGCAGCCGCCATAGTCCCCGACCACACCCCCGCCCCCACCGCCGGCATGATGGCCTGCGGCGCCTGCGGCAAGACCCTCCATCAGACCGCGCCCATCTGTCCCCATTGCGGCGCGTCGCAGCGCAGCAGAGGCTACAAGAGCAAGTTGGCCGCCGGGTTGCTCGCCATATTCCTGGGCGGTCTCGGAGTTCACCGCTTCTACCTGGGGCAATGGTGGGGCGTCTTCTACCTGCTGCTCTTCTGGACCATGATTCCGGGGCTGATCGCGCTCGTCGAGGGCATCGTGTTCCTCGTGACCAACCAGGAGTCCTGGGACCAGCGTTTCAACGAGGGCAAGCCCAACGTCGGCGGAGAAGGGTCGATAGGGCTCGTGATCGCGCTAGTCGCCGGCGTGTTCGCCTTTATCATGGTGCTCGGCATTCTCGCGGCCATCGCCATCCCGGCCTATCAGGATTACGCGATGAGGGCGAAGGTGGCGGCCGCATTGCACGAATCCAACGAGGCCCGGAACGCCGTCGAGCAGTTCATCGTCGATCACCAGGCCTACCCCGCCAGCAACGCCGACGTCGGCCTCGCCGAAGGACCAGCCGAGGGGGCGATCTATCGCGTGGACGTTCAGGAAGGCGGCGCGATCGTCTTGACCTTCACGGGATCGGCCCGCGTCCTCCATGACAAGACCGTGATATTCACACCCGTCATCGAGAACAATACGCTCACCTGGGACTGCCGCGAGGGTTCCCTGCCACCGAGATTCCGAACGGCGGAGTGCCGCTGACCGGGGATTGCTCACCTCAGTCGCTTAGTGCGACCTCGGGAGCCGGAGCGGATTGACGCCCGGCGTCCACGACGGCGCGGATCCGCCCCTCGATGACGCCACTCAGCTCCTTGATAGGGAATTCGTCCGGCGCGATCGGCGCGAGCACCGTGCACTTAACCCGCACCCCGAACGGAACGGGCCGCATGCCATAGCGCATGAGCTCCCAGGACCCGTCGATGGCCACCGGCACGATGATCGCGGATGGGGCGGTTCGGGCAAGCGCCATCACTCCGGCGACATTGAATTCCTTCATCACGCCGTCCTTGGCGCGGGTTCCCTCGGGAAAAATGCAGGCTGCGTACCGATTCGCCTCCACCGACTTTCCAAACTTCTGGATCTCGCGCAGCGAACCCTTCGGATCACTTCGGTCTATCAAAATCGATCCGCCGTGACGCAGGTTATACGAGATGCTCGGTAAGCCGCGAGCGAGCTCGATCTTCGCCACGTACTTCGGGTGGCGATCGCGGAACGTCCATCCCAGCAGCGGGATGTCGAACATGCTCTGATGATTCGACACGATAATCAGCGGGACGCCCGGTGGCGGCTCGTGTGCGCGTTCGACCGTGATGCGCGTGCCCACGACCCCGAGACTCGCGAGCACCCCCAGGTTTAGAAAGTCGACGACGCGCTTGTGGGCGTTGTACCCGAAGGGGCGGGCAATCACCTGTGCGATGTGGAACACCAGCAGCACCGCGAAAAAGAACGCCCAGTGCAGCGGCGTGAACAACCAGCTGATGGCTTTCCGCATGATCAGGCGATATCCGCTGGCCGACGGCCCATTGCGTCCAAAGGTTTCAGACGATCTCTGCTTTGAGTGGCGGCCGGTGGATCTGATAGTCGGTGCTGTAGAGGTAGTCGCGAAGGACGTGCTCAGCCGGCGGCAGCTCGTAGGTGCCATCGGAAAGCCGGTTGGCGGTCTCTTTCAAACGATAGGTGTAGTGCCCGCACGTCCACACCTTGAAGCGTCGCATGGCGGTGCAAAGACACGTCTTGTCCAGAACCTTGATCTCTTTCGGATTCTGGGCGACGACGGCGTTGTATGCATCGATATAGTCACAGTGACCGTTCTTGTCGAGCAGGTAACCGTAAGCCTCGCAGTTCGGCCGGATGCCGGAACCGATGGCCGGAGACTGCTGGAGCATGCGCATGGGATAGCCCGTGGGGGAGATCAGGTTGACAACGATGTCTTCCTCCACGGCGCTCAGATATTCCTGCTTGACGGGTCCGGGTAGCCCGCATTCCTTGGTGATCGTGAAGCGCGTCGCGCATTGCACGCCGGCACATCCGAGCTCCATATAGTCGACCGCATCGGAGCCCGTGAACACCCCGCCGGCCGCGATGACCGGAATATCCAGTTCCTTCTCGGCAAGGAAGGCCACCACGTCCGCGGCAATGACCTTGAGATCGTAGTCCGCCCAGTCCATTCCGAAGCCCAGGTGGCCACCGGCCAGCGGTCCTTCGACGATGACATAGTCGGGCAGCCGTCCTGTGCGCGACGCCTTCTTGAGGAGAAGATTCAGGGCGCGCGCGGAAGAAACGATGATGCCGAGCTTGACGTCGTGAAATCTCGGGTGGTTCTCGATGAGTGAGAACGTGCCGAGATGCAGACCGGCGCTGAGAGTGATGCCGTCGATGCCCGCGTCCATGGCCGACTCCAGGCGCGTTTTCAACGTGCCGCCCGGATTGTTCATGGTCAGCTTCTCCATGCAATTGAGAAACACCATGCCCTCGCCCTTCTTCGACTCCATCACGGAGCCCACGTGCAGGCGGGTTGCGCGCCCCAACGCCTCCAGATCGAACTGGACCATGGACTTATCGGCGTTAGCGACGTTGAATTTGTACTTCTGCAGCTTGTCGCGGACGAAGCTCGTGCGGCGTTCCTGATCGACCACGGTCGGCAGCATGGCATCTGAGATGTGACCGATGCCGCCCGCGCGCGCCGCGGCCAGCGCGAGCCCGGTGGCGGAGATATCCACCCCCATCCCTCCGATGATGATGGGTAGATAGTCGCGCCCGGCGAATCGCAGTCGATAGTCGTCGAGCTTTTTCATCCCATCTGAACCCTGCTGCGGTACACCCCAATCGCCAAGACCCGCATTATTACTGGAAAATATGACCTTTTCGTGGTCGTTGCGGGATCCCGGGGCCCTCGCCCCATGAGCCGGTGCACGAGGATTATAGCGACTCCTCGGGGCTAAAGCTCCAAGCCCGCATTGCCGATTCTGCCCCTGAGTCCGCCCGCCGGCGACCCGAATCTCGAAGTGGGAAAGTGAGGCCCGCGTCACTATGCAGTCCTCGTCCCACCACGCATACTTGTGAAAGTCGCTCGACAGGCGCAGGGCCGCCGTCACCGAGGTTGAATGAAGCACGAATCGGAGACATTTGCCGCGTGGAGGCCATGAAGTTGCTCCTGATTTCCGCGATGGTTCTGTCCATCGCCTGCCTGATTCTCGCCGTCTTCCATTGGCTGCAGATGCGCCGGGATCGGAAGCAGAGCTCCAACGGCATGGTCACCCAGAAACCCATGTGGCTGGAGTTCCCCCGCGCCTACACCAGGCAGGGCCGCCATCACCAGCGCCGGTTCTTCGTCTATGTCGTCGTCTTCATCGTGCTCCTGATCGTTCTCTTCGCCGTCGAGGGGGCGGGCATCCTGAGCAGCTGAGTCGCTCGGACTCCCCGAGTCGAGCCGGAGGCGCGTCATCGGGTATCATGCCGGTTTCGAGCATCGAGGCCGGAGACCAGCCTTGCCCGCGCCATCCCGAGTTTCAACCCAATATCCAGACGACATAGTCGTTCGCTGCTATCACTGCGGCCACGGCATTCACGGTGAGCCGAAAGCGTTCGCCTACGTCGACGGCGAAGAGCGGCCGATGTGCTGCTCGGGCTGCAAGGCCGTCGCGGAGGCCATCGTCGCGGACGGACTCGATGACTACTACCGGCAGCGAAGCCAGACTCCGGCGAAGCCCGAAGAGCTGGTGCCGGAGTTTCTTCGCGAGAGCCGCGCCTACGATCACGAGGATGCACAACGCTCATTCGTACGCGGCCTCGAGGACGGCGAGCGGGAAGCATCTCTGATTCTCGAGGGCATCGAGTGCGCCGCCTGCGCGTGGTTGAACGAGCGTCATCTACAACAGCTCCCTGGTGTCGTCGACGCCCAGGTCAACTTCTCCACTCACCGGGCGAGGGTGCGTTGGGACTCCGAGGTAACCCGCCTGAGCGACCTCCTCGCCGCAGTCAAGCGGATCGGTTATACGGCACACCCGTACGATCCCCACAGATTGGAAGCGGTACTCGACGGCGAGCGCAAGCAACTATTGCGCCGCATGGGAGTCGCTGGCGCCCTCGGTATGCAGGTGATGATGATCGCCATCGCGCTGTACACGGGGGAGTGGTACGGCATCGAGGATCGCTTCCGCCGCCTGTTCATGTGGTTGAGCCTGGTGCTGACGACACCCGTGTTGCTGTACTCGGCGCGCCCCTTCTTCGCCGGAGCACTTCGCGATCTCCGCAACCGCAGGCTCGGCATGGACGTACCCGTCAGCCTGGGGCTCGGCATTGCATTCGCCGGGAGCATTCATGCAACCGTCGCCGGCGCAGGCGCGGTCTATTACGACTCCGTGGTCATGTTCGTATTCTTCCTGCTGCTCGCCCGCTATCTCGAGCTGATGGCGCGCAGGCGCAGCGCGCAGCTCTCCGAGTCCCTCGTGCATCCCGCCCCGACCAGCGCGACCCGGATAGAGGCGTCGGGTGAGCACGCGATCGTCCCTGTGGCGGAGCTCGTGGTCGGGGATCGCGTGCTCGTGCGCCCCGGCGCCCGCATCCCCGCGGACGGCCGCGTACTAGAAGGCCGCGCCAGCGTCGACGAGGCGCTCCTGACTGGTGAGAGCCGGCCGGTGCTGAAGGAAGCCGGCGACACTGTCATCGGCGCTTCCATCAATCTCGACAGTCCTCTCGAGATCGAGGTCGAACGCACGGGACCGGACACGGTGCTCTCGCGCATTCTCGATTTGGTGGAGAGCGCGCGAAACGAGCGCCCCTATCTCGCCCACGTCGCCGATCGCGTGGCCGCGTACTTCGTGGCCGGAGTCCTGATCCTCGCCTGTGCCGCGGCCATCTACTGGTGGCAGGCAGCGCCGGATCGCTGGCTGCCGATAACAGTGGCTATGCTGGTCGTGACCTGTCCGTGCGCGCTCTCCCTCGCGACCCCCACCGCCATAGCGGCGGCGACCGGCGCGCTCACCCGGCGGGCATTGATCATCACGGGCAGCAATGCATTGGAGACCCTCGCCCGGTCGACCCGTTTCGTGTTCGACAAGACGGGCACCCTCACCTACGGGCGGCCCCGGCTGGTGGAGACCGTGGCGATGTCCGACATCCCCGCGGCGGAGTGCGCGCGGATCGCCGCCGCTCTCGAAAAGAGCTCCGAGCACGCAATCGCGAAGGCGCTGGCGGATGGTGCGTGTCCGAGCTGTACCGCCACCGAGGTCGTCAACACACCCGGCGCGGGGCTGCAGGGGACGGTTGATGGCGTGCTGTACACGATCGGCTCTCCCCCGTTCGTCGAGGCGCGGACCGGCCATGGGGTAGACCTGGAGCTCTTCGGCGAAGAAGTCGACGCGAGCTGCTCACTCGTGATGCTGGCGGACGCCGTCGCAGTGCGCTGCGGGTTCCGGCTCACCGACGAGATCCGCCCCGACGCGCGGCGCCTCGTCACGTCACTGCGGGAGCGCGGCGTGGCGGTGAGCCTCTACTCCGGCGATCGCAGCGATGTGACGTCCCATGTGGCCGATGCCATCGGGATCGACGATGTCGCGGGCGGCCTCTCGCCCGAGGACAAGCTTCGCCGCGTCCGCGAGCTCCAGGCCCGGGACGAGCTCGTGGCCATGGTAGGGGACGGGATCAACGACACGCCGGTGCTCTCCGGAGCCGACGTCTCGATCGCCATGGGAGATGGGGCACAGGCGGCACGGGCAAGCGCGGACATGATCCTGCTCGGCAACGATCTCTCGATGCTCGCGGGCTCTGTGGCGGTCGCCCGCAAGACCCTGACGATCATCCGCCAGAACCTGGTGTGGGCCCTGGCCTACAACGTCATCGCCATACCCGCTGCCGCCGCCGGCTACGTGGCACCCTGGATGGCCGCCATCGGCATGTCCGCCAGCTCACTGCTGGTGGTCGCCAACAGCCTGCGCCTGAGCCGTGGGGGGGGCGATTGAGCCGGGACCCGATCGATGGATATCCTCTACATGTTAATCCCGATGTCCGTGGTGCTGGTGGCGCTGATCGTCGCCGCCTTCCTCTGGGCTATCCGCTCCGGCCAGTTCGACGACCTGGAAGGGCCCGCGCACCGCATCCTGATGGACCGCGACGACCGCCCCGACCCTTCCGCTGCCGAGGGCGCAGCTACCGACGACCGGGAGCGGACGCCGGGGAGCGTTGATCGAAATCAATAGTCGCCAGCGGCGACCTCCTCTAATATGGGCCAGGCAGGCGAATAGCGAGAATAGATGGAGTATCAGGCATGTCCGAAATCATGGCGCGACTCAAGCAAGACCACGGCAACATCACGCGCCTCCTGAGAACGCTCGAGGAGCAGATGAATGTCGTCCACGACGAGGAGATCGCCGATTTCGAGCTCATGCACGACATCATGGTGTACATGAGTCACTACCCGGATCACACTCACCACCCCATGGAAGATCTGGTCTTCGACAAGCTCGTCGGCCATGACGCCGACGCCGTCGACATCGTCGCTCGTCTGGAGCGCGAGCACGGGGCCCTTGCGGAAAAGGGCAAGAACTTTCTGGAAATGCTCCGCCACGTAGTCGACGGCGCGCTCGTGGAGCGCGACGTCCTCGAGGCGACCGGCCGGGACTACATCGCCTTCCTCAGAAGCCACATGGAGATCGAAGACAGCGACGCCTTCCCGCGAGCGGAAAGGACGCTGACCGACGCGGACTGGCGGGCCGTGGAGTCGAGCATGGATGCCCGTACCGATCCCGTATTCGGCCCGGTGGTGGCCAACGAGTTCCGGTCGTTGTTCGACTATATTCAGCGCGAGAGCTGATTAGAAATCAGTTACACGGCCCGCGCGGAAAACCGACGTTCTGCCGGAACCTACGCCCATCCCAACTGCTGAAGACTGATCGTGTCATTCCAGATCTTGGTCATGTGCCGGATCCGGTCACCGTCAAAGTGCATAGCGTAGACGTAGTCGGCTGCTACCACCTTTCCCGTCGGCTCACCCGGCCCGCCTGGTCCGGTTTGAGTCCCGTGAAACACGGCGTAAGCCGCCGCGCAACTACGCTCTTCATCCACCGCGAAGAATCGCAGCTCGTAATGTCCATCCGGAATCGGCGTGAGTAGGCCCTTCATCCATTCGGCGTACCCTTGAACGGAATCCACATCAGCCAGCACTCCTGCCTGCGCCGAGAAGGTCGCATCAGGATGGCAGTACTCTTTGCAGCCATCCCACCCCTTCCCCGTCTCACAAGCTTCAAAAAACGACTTGGCTTGCCCCAGAATCTCACTCATCTTCTTCTCCTTCGTTGGTGGTGAATCGTGGCCTCGTGATCGGCAATATACACCTCGATATCTTCGGCGCTTCCCGTAGCTCTGTCCATTCTGGACGCTCCGCTTCCACAGATCAATTTACCAAAATACTGGTCTACAGGTTAACAGATCAGGTGTTCGAACCATGGATAGCATCGATGACAGCAGCCTTCACGTCATCGGTTCGCGCCGAACCTCCAAGGTCGGGGGTGTGGAAGCGTTCGTTGGCCGTGACCTGCTCGATCGCACGCATCAGGCGAGCCGAGGCCTCTGGTTCGCCGAGATGATCCAGCATCATACAGGCAGTCCAGAAAGTCCCGATGGGGTTGGCGATTCCTTTGCCGGTGATATCGAATGCCGAGCCGTGGATGGGTTCAAACATTGACGGAAATTTCCGCTCGGGATTCAGGTTCGCAGTCGGCCCGATTCCGATGGATCCGGCCAGAGCTGCCGCGAGGTCGGAAATAATATCGGCGTGAAGATTGGTGGCAACAATCGTGTCCAGCGATCCGGGATCCAGCGTCATCCGAACGGTCATTGCATCGACCAGCATTTTATCCCAGGTCACATCTGGAAACTCCGTGGCGACCTCGCCGGCGATCTCGTCCCACAGGACCATGCCGTGCCGTTGGGCGTTGGACTTTGTAACTACCGTAAGATGTTTTCGAGGACGCGACAGAGCCAACTCGAAAGCGAAACGCATGACGCGGGTCACGCCCTCACGGGTGAAGACCGAAGTCTCCGTGGCTACTTCGAGTGGCAATCCCTGGTGAGCACGACCGCCGCTACCAGCATACTCACCTTCGGAGTTCTCCCGTACGATAACCCAGTCGAGATTGTCAGCGGTTGCGTTCCGAAGCGGGCTCGTGATGCCGGGTAGAATTCGTGCAGGGCGAACGTTGGCGTACTGATCGAGTGGCTGGCATATAGCAAGCCTCAAACCCCATAGCGTAATGTGGTCAGGGACATCGGGAGCGCCCACGGCGCCGAAGAATATCGCATCGAATTGCTTGAGCTGCTCTGCACCATCCTCAGGCATGAGCAGACCGGTCGACTTGTAACGATCGGTTCCCCAGTCAAAGAGCTCGACGTCGAAGCTGAAGCCGCCCTCCCGGTCAGCGAGCGCCGACAGGACCTCGAGTCCGGCGCCGATGACCTCCTGTCCGATGCCGTCCGCCGGTATGGCTGCAATCCTGTATGTGCGCATATTCGTGTCTTCTGCGGCGCTTTATCGGGCCGATGGGGCATCGCTTTTCGGTCTGACCTTATAGCCGGTCCACATTGCGCGCACAAGATTCTCTCTATGCAAAAGACTGGAAACAACTACGCCTGCAACGTGAAAAAATACGAGAAAGAGCGTGATGTCAGCCAGCACTTCGTGCAACTCGCCCCATAGTTCACTGGCATCGTCGTCGTCTCTTGATTCATTGGCGTCGGGCGCTCCGGACGATTGCTGAGCAAACGGCCCATAACCTTCCTCTCCATAGGCCTCCAGGCCAGTCCAGCATGTAAACAGTAAGAGCAGCAAGAGCAAGACAACCATCCAGCCACCTAATGGATTGTGGCCCAGATAGGATTGCGGTCGCCAAATCATCAGCCCTCTGACGTACTCTCGAATGCTTTTCCATCCGTAGATGAAATTCGAGAATCTCGCATACTTCGTGCCCACGACGCCCCACACAACACGAACGCCAAGCAACATCAAAATGCCATAGCCGAGGTAAGCATGAAGTAAATCGAAGTCATCTCCAGTCAAGTAGCACAAGCCGAAAGATACGACCAAGCACCAATGAAAACTGCGAACGACAATGTCCCAGACTTTGATGCGCTCTCGAGCTTCCGAAGTCATATTTGTAGTCGCCCTGACATTTACTCAGACGGATCATTTCCCGTAGAGGGCGCCTTATCGCTACCGAGAATCTCCTGCGGCTCTACCGAGCAACAGACGCCGGGCGTCCCCGCCGCCCTCGAGTTCGCCCCTGAGGCGCCAGTCGTCCGCATTGAGCTGCAGATACCACCTTCCCAGCGCAAGCTCGGGGCGGCGGGAGAGATAGCGGCCGTCGGACTCGCGGCGGAGCACGAGGTGGCGGTCGAGTCCCGGCCGCGTCGCGTGAAACAGGCTCAGTTCCACGGACTCCGGAGCCGCAAATGCGCCCTCACCTTCGAGCGACACCTCGATGACGCCGCCGCTCGCGCCCACCAGCACCTCCGAGGAGACTCCGTGGCGTTCGGCGGCGGCATCCCGCTCCATCGTGCGGTTAATCTGCAGGCCCTTCTTGTAGTAGTCGTCGGTCACCAGTCCATCGTAGGTGGCGATGGCCAGCACCAACAACACGATGCCCATGATCACCGACGCCAACGGGATCGCGATCACCATCCACACGAGCGGCTGGCGATACCAGGCGAGAGGGTTGGATTGGGCGTTCACCGTCATTCGAGGTCGACCGTCATCGTGTCCCGCCGGGCCCGAGGAATCGCGCTTCCTCATCCACGCGAAGGGAGGCGTCGTCGATGGACTCCAGGCTGAACACGATTGTCGTGCTGCTGCGCTTCAGCGAGTAAGGGTCTACCCGCACCCGGGCGGGGACGCTCAATACCTCGCGGCCGGACACGGGCACGGGATTGAGGTCGATGTCGAGTTCCACGCCCTCGATACCGGATACCGAGATCCTATACACGTGCTCTTGCTCGTCCATGTTGATGAGCTTCAGAGTGTACACGTTCTCGACGAGTCCCTGATTGGTTTCGCGATAGAGTGCGTTCCGATCCCTGATGATGTCGAGGGCGAGTGGCGTCCTCGTGACGACGCTCGAGAAGAGTGCGACGACCAGGCCCGCCAGAATGGCAGCGTAGATGATCATGCGCGGCCTGAGGATCTTCGGCTTCTCTCCCGAGACGGCGCTCTCCGTCGTGTAACGGATCAGTCCCTTCGGGTAGTTCATCTGATCCATGATCTGATCGCAGGCGTCGATGCAGGCGGCGCATGCTATGCACTGATACTGGAGCCCATCGCGGATATCGATGCCCGTCGGGCAGACCTGCACGCACATCGTGCAGTCGATGCAGTCCCCGAGACCCGCGGCACGATGGTCGATCTTGCGTCGGCGCGCGCCCCGCGGCTCGCCGCGAGC
>CBDTYP010000077.1:0-11051 GCA_965364645.1 uncultured Gammaproteobacteria bacterium
GAGCACGTGTACCCGGCGGAGGCAATCTACGACGAGCAGATGGGAGACGGCGAATCCCGCTGGCAGCTGCCCGCGGTCATGGAGGAGCTGAAGGTCCGCGCCCGCGCGGCCGGGCTATGGAATCTCTTCCTGCCGAACTCCGAGCACGGGGCGGGGCTCTCGAACCTCGAGTACGCGCCGCTTGCCGAGATCATGGGCCGCTCACCCATCGGCCCGGAGGCGTTCAACTGCTCCGCGCCGGACACCGGCAACATGGAGGTCCTGGCGCACTTCGCGAGCCCCGAACACAAGCAGCGCTGGCTCGAGCCCCTGCTGGCCGGTGAAATTCGGTCGGGGTTCGCCATGACCGAGCCGGCGGTGGCGTCCTCCGACGCCACCAACATCCAGGGCTCCATCCGGCGCGAGGGCGACGAGTACGTCCTCAACGCCCGCAAGTGGTGGACCTCCGGCGCGGGCGATCCCCGCTGCGAGATCCTGATTTTCATGGGCAAGACCGACCCGGAGGCGGCGCCCCACAAGCAACAGTCCATGGTGCTCGTGCCCATGGACACCCCCGGCGTGCGCGTGCTCCGTCACCTGCCGGTCTTCGGCTACGACGATGCGCCCCACGGACACATGGAGATCGACTTCGACGACGTCCGGGTTCCGGTGGAGAACATCTTGCTCGGCGAGGGCCGGGGCTTCGAGATCGCCCAGGCACGCCTCGGCCCCGGGCGTATTCATCATTGCATGCGCCTGATCGGCATGGCCGAGCGATCCCTGGACGCGATGTGCCAGCGCGCGGCGAGCCGCACCGCGTTCGGCAAGCCCATCGCGGAACAGGGGGCCGTCATGGAGGCAATTGCCGATTCCCGCATCGCGATCGAGCAGTCCCGCATGCTGGTGCTGAAGACCGCCTGGGACATCGACACCAGCGGCGCGAGGGCGGCGCGATCCGGGATCGCCATGATCAAGGTCTGCGTCCCGAACATGGCACTCGCGGTCATCGATCGGGCCATCCAGGTCCACGGCGCCGCGGGAGTAAGCGATGACTTCGGCCTCGCGAAGGCCTGGGGCCGGGCACGCAGCCTGCGCCTGGCCGACGGTCCCGACGAGGTGCACCGCCGCACGGTCGCCCGCATCGAGCTGAAGAAGGAAGGGGGGCAGGGCTGGGGCCGGAAGTGGGAGCCCGATAACTGAGAGTGCGTCTCAGTCGAGGACCCGATACGCCGTAAAGGCGCTGCTCGGCAGCTCTCCCCGCCACGGGTCGGCGACCGACGCGATAGCCGGCGCCGTGTAGACGATGCGGAAGCTGTCGTTGTTCGCGTACCTGCCGATCTCCCCTGTCTTTCCGTCGACGCTCACATGCCAGCGCGGCTCGCTCAGATCGAGCTGCACGGTATAGGCCTCGCCAGGCGCGAGCTCGATGAGATGGGCATCGCTCGAGCCGTCGACAGTGCACCCCGCGTATGCCAACCGATAGTCCCGCGATACCCGGGCCGTCGTCCGCAGTTGGAAGCCACAATGCTCGCCGGGGTCGGCCAGCGTCAACGGCTCGTCGGATACATTCTGCAGGCTGACTTCCAGCTTGGGGCTCAACGGCTCAGTGACGTCGTCGAGATTCTCGTTACGGTTGCGGCGATGGACCCGCAGCATCTTCAGACTCATGCCGAGCCTGCTCCAGCGGAAGTCCCGGATTACGGCCGTGCCATCGGAACCGACGGCAACTTCGACCTCCATGGGGACCTGCAGCCCGCTCCGGGTCCCGCGGCGTTTCTCGATGTCCTTTCCTCTGCCCTGCTCCACGAAGAGCTTCTCGATGCCGTACTTCACGGAGATGGCACCGCGGTTGCGTGAGGGACGCCAGGTGTGGCGGACTCGGCCGCGCAGAAAGACGCCGTCGGTGGGTGCCTCGTCGGTGATATGGTCGAGGTTGTATAGACCGTCGGCTCCTCGCGCGAGCACAGCATAGACCTGGTCGCCTTTCCGTCTCTCGGCGTCACCCAGAGTGCCACGGAGCTGCCGGCGGGACGCCCGGGATATCTCGTAGCGCAGGCGCACGAAATCTCCGCGAAAGGGATCCCGCGGATCGACAGGCGCGGTGCGAAGATAGATCCTCTCACCGGTACTCAGGATGTGCTCGCGCTCGACGGCCATGACACCGAGCACGAGCACCTGGGCGACTATGCAGATCAGTACCAGCTTCCTACGCATGGGCGGCATCCTGCAGCTTCTTCCGGCGCGAGTAGAAGTTACCGATCAGGAACAGACCGGCGCCGAGCGCGAGGAAGAACAGCGATCGCATCAGGAGACTGTCGAAGAGATCAACGAAACGGGCGAATGCCAGCGCCGTGAACAGCACACAGCCGAAGCTCACCTGCTTCCAGTTCAAGCGCCCGGTGCCTCGGACGATCAGCGTGATGCAGTGACCGAGAAAGATGAAGTTGAATGCGAGGGCCGTCGCCATCGCATGGGGCCAGAGCATGCCGAGATGCATGACGGTCACGAGCACCATGGCGAAGATGACGAGTCCCGTCTCCCACCGCCTGATTGCATCGGCCCGCTGCCACGCCCCCGTCGCCAGCAGGACCACCCACGCGCAGGCCGCGGCGGCCAGGGGCGTCAAGACGTAGGCCCACTCCTGAGGTCCTTCCACATCGAGGCGCATCATCTCTTCGGCGACATCATCGAACGTCAGCGCGTAGAGGAGCACGAGGTAGACTCCGTACCCAATGAATCCGAACAGGGGGGCACTCTCGGGGAAACGGCTTCGCGTCGCGAGCCGCCCCGCGGCGATGTAAAGGCAGGCGCAATAGAAGACCGCGGCCAGCACCAGATCGCCCTCCACTTTGCCGGCGCCGAACCCGTAAAGCGCGATGAACGCGAGGAGCGCGAAGAACAGGAGTACCCGGGATCGCTGCAGCCAGGCCAACGGCACGATACCGAGGAGCACCATCCACGGAGCGGCGTGGTTCGGAGACGAGAAGTCGAACATCTCGAAGCAGGCCCAGAGAAACACGAGCAGCACCGCCATCAGCCCCTGGGCGATGGACGGCATGGCCCAGGCCAGGGCCGCCGCGCCGAGCCCCCACACCAGGAACGCGTTCGGGTAGTGCTCGTCGATGTGGTAGATCTGGGCCACCAGCCAGATGCCGGCGCCGAACAGCATGGTCCCGAGGACGTGCAGGCTCTCCACCAGACCCCGCTTGGGGTTCGCCGTGCCCGAGAGGTAGAAGCCGGCGCCGTGAGCCCCCGTCACGGCGGCGAGCACGAGCCCCAGCTTGACGAATTTCCCCATGTCCGCCCAGTTGTAGGCGAAGAAGAGGATGATGCCGAGGCCGAAGACGACGGCGCCGACAGAGGACACGATGATGCGGGCCCAGGGAATATCCTGAGCGCCGGTCGGGTAGCGAGCCCGCAGGGTCTCAGCCAGGGTGGCGTCGATCAAGCCCTCGTCCGACCAGGCGGCGATCTGATCCTGAAGCCAGCGGGTGTTCTTGCTCATCCTGTTAATGAGTATCGGCACGCGGGCGCCCGTCTGCACCCTCCGGAGCCGCGTTGCCAGAAACGGCGGTCTCTGCCAAATTAGCCCGGGGTCGCGAGTCCTGGGGCACGATGGGGCGCGATGGGCTGTGACGGTCGTGGACGAAGGGGATGCGGGCTATGAACGGCGGTGAGGCGCTGGTCGAGACACTCGTCGCACTCGGGGTCGACACGGGCTTCACGGTTCCCGGCGAGAGCTTCCTCAACGTCCTCGAGGCCCTGCGGGTCCGCCGGGATGCCTTTCGCCTCATCAGCACCCGCCATGAGAGCGGCGCGGCGTTCGCCGCCGAAGCCTATGGCAAGCTCTCCGGGCGACCCGCGGCGGTGTTCGTGAGCCGCGGACCGGGCGCCACGAACGCGGCCATCGGCATCCATACCGCGCGCCAGAGCTCTACCCCCCTGCTCCTCTTCGTCGGCCACGTGCGCACGCGCTCCAAGGGCCGGGAAGCCTTCCAGGAGATCGACCACCACCGCATGTTCGGACCCGTGGCGAAGGCCGTCATGGAGCCCGACGGGCCCGCCGACATCCAGGACACCGTCGTGGACGCCGTTCGGAGCGCCTCGGCCGGACGCCCGGGCCCCGTCGTGGTCGTGCTGCCGAGGGATATCACGGAGGCCCGGGTCGATGCGGCGATCCGGATCGACGCGATCGACACCGAGGGGCCCCGCGCATCGCCTGTCTCCATCGACGCCGCCGTCGACGCCTTGGCGGCGGCCCGCTTCCCCTTGATCATCGCGGGGGAGATGATCGCCCACGAGGGCGCGGAACACGCGCTTGTGGATCTCGCCGACACACTCGCCGCGCCGGTGATGGCGGCCTACCGGCACATGGATGCGTTCCCCAACCACCATCCCGCCTATGCAGGGCACCTGGACATCAACCGCGCGCCGTTCCAACGGGATGCGTTTTCGCGCGCCGATCTGATCCTCGCCGTCGGCACCCGACTCGACGGCATCACGACCGAGGACTACTCGCTCCTGCGCCCGGAACAGCGGCTGGTGCATCTCTATCCCGACGAGGAGGTCCTCGATCGGGCGGCGGCGGACGTTGCCGTTCATGCCGACATCACGTCCGCGTTGACCGGCCTCCATGGCCGGCTCGACGGCAAGTCCGACGAACGCACCGCGTGGCGCGACGAGCTGCACGCGGCCTACATGGATCTCTCCTCGAGCGCTCCCGGCGAGGCCCGGGGCGCGGTCGATCTCGCTTGCGTTACCGCTGCCATCACCGAGGCCGTGAACGACGACGCGGTGCTGCTCACCGACGGCGGCAGCTTCGCGCGCTGGGTGCACCGCTACTATCGCTTCAACAACGCGAGGCGCTTCGCAGGACCGATCTCCGGCGCCATGGGTTACGCGGTCCCGGGCGCCATCGGCGCGGCGATCGCGGTGCCCAACGCGCCGGTCCTCGCCTTCGTCGGCGACGGCGGCTTCATGATGACGGGCCAGGAGCTCACGACGGCCGCCGCGGAAGGCTTGAAGACGATCATCATCGTCTGCGACAACCAGGCCCACGGTTCGATCCTCTATGCCCAGTGGCAACAGTTCGACGGCGGGGCCGACTACGCGACACGGATCCCGAGCCCCGACTTCGTCGGCGTGGCCTTGGCTTACGGCGTGCCCGCGTGGCGGGTGGAGCGGAGCGGCGATTTTCCGGCCGCCCTCGCCGGGGCGCTGGCCGTGGACGGACCTTCGCTCATCCATCTCGTGACCGATCAACGGGACATCGTGCCGGGTGGCCCCGAGGACGACGTGGTCTGATGTCCCGACGTGAGGACCCGGAGCTCATCGAACCCCGCGCCGACGAAGGGCTTGCGAGTGATCGCCTGGAGCCCTGGCTGCGCGAACGGCTCCCGGAGACCGACGGCCCCTTTGCGCTCCGCCAGTTCAAGGGCGGGCACGCCAACCTCACCTACCAGGTATGCTTCGGGGATACCGAGTATGTGCTCCGCCGCCCGCCCCTCGGACCGATTGCACCCGGCTCCCACGACATGGGCCGGGAGTACCGCGTGCTGTCGAAGCTCTACACGCACTTTCCTCTCGCGCCCAGGAGCTTCGTCTTCTGCGACGACGAGAGCATCCTGGGCGCGCCCTTCCAGGTCATGGATCGCCGCCACGGGATCGTGATCCGCGATCGCATGCCGGCCATCGAGGCCGACGGGCCGGAGCTCCGGCGGCGCATCAGCGACATGATGGTGGACGTGCTCGCCGAGCTCCACGGCATCGACCGCGAGGCCGCGGGACTCGGGCAACTGGGTCACCCGGAGGGTTTCGTCGAGCGCCAGCTCACGGGCTGGAGTAAGCGCTGGCAGGCCGCGGCCCACGAGGCGAACCCGGCCATGGACAGGCTCATCGCCTGGCTCGAGAAGCGGCGGCCGGAAAGCCGTCACGTCTCGATCCTCCACAACGACTACAAGCTCGACAACATGATCGTCGACGGCGCCGATCCGGCGACGCCTGTCGCCGTGCTCGACTGGGACATGTGCACGAGCGGCGACCCGTTGACGGATCTCGGCTACCTCCTCAATCAGTGGGTGGAGCCCGAGGACGACCCCGCATGGATCGAGTGGACGGCAATGCCCACCTGGCAGCCGGGATTCGCGCGCCGCGGGGACGTCATCGAACGCTATGCCCGCAAGACCGGCTTCGACGTCGAAGACATGCAGTGGTACTACGCCTTCTCGGTGATGAAGTTCGCCGTCATTATCCAGCAGATATATATAAGGTATCGCCGCGGGCAGACCAAGGATGAGCGATTCGCCCACTACGATGAGCGCGCGGCATCATTCGTATCCAAGGGCTGTCTCATCGCTGGTTGCTGAGAAGAGACTGACCGAACAGCACTGTTGGTATCCGTCGATGGTCGCCCAGCGTCGGCTTGCGACCCAACCCGGACATCCAAGCCATTTGGACTCGACCATGTCTGACAATGTCAGTCAGGTCGGATGCCAACTATTACGGCTAATCAAGCACCCTGAAGTGAATGAATGTCGAGACCATCGCCCCTCCGTAGTATAGGGTTTCATAACGATCATCACCGACGGCATGCACAGTGAAGCAATTGATTCTAACGTCGTAGGCTTCGCCCCACCAAGTTAGTTCATAGCACATGACATCGCCATTGATTGTCCAAGTACCAGTATCCGCACAATCCTCCGTCTCGTTAAGCAAGCGAAGGCAAACCGTGTTATCTGCGCCCCAGCTCCAATAGCCCCAGCCCGTTCTCTCAGCCACCCATGTGCCTTGTAGTGCAAGCTTTTGGACAGCAGCGCCATTAAGCGCCTGAGCCTCCGCTGGAGAGCTGGCAAGTAGACCAAGCATTAACATCAACCCCAAGCTCGCCAGACGACGACGCTGATAGAATTTTTGCATTTGCTTCTGCGTACAGGGCATCGAAAATCCCCCTCTCTTTGTATGGCCTATCCTACACGGTTGGAAAGTGTCCTATAGCCAAATTGATCTACTGCATGGAGGAACTTTGCTCTGGCTCCGGCATCACGCCTTGAGGCTCAATAACTGCCCAAGGTCGGGTTGTAGCCGATTTCGGCCTATCGCACTGCAACAGTGTCGTGCGGTGCGTCGACCAGTTGAAACCGCACCCGACATGAGTCGTTCGCAAAGAATCGGGGTCAGAGACGCATATCTACGCGGATCTACGCGGAAAACCGTCTCTGACCCCAATTATGGGCGGGACGGTATACTTCGGATTATGTTTTCTCTCGACGCTAAGGTTGCGCTGATTACGGGGTCCTCCCGTGGGATTGGGAGGGCCATCGCCGAGGCGATGGCGGGGGCCGGCGCGAGGGTGGTGATCTCCAGCCGTAAGGCCGACGCCTGTGAATCCGTGGCTGAGGGCATTCGTGGCGCCGGCGGCGAGGCCATCGCGATCCCCTGCAACGTCTCGGATCTGGGCCAGTTGCAATCACTGGTCGACGCGACGCTCGAACATTGGGGGCGCATCGACGTGCTGGTCTGCAACGCGGCGGTGAATCCGCACTTCGGACCTTCCCTCGAGATCGGCGAGTCCGCCTTCGACAAGGTCATGTCCACCAACGTGAAGAACGTCCTGTGGCTCTGCCGGGCGGTCATTCCCCAGATGGCCGAGCGCCGGGACGGCGCGGTCATCATCGTCTCCAGCATCGCCGGACTGAAAGGAACCAGCAGACTCGGCGCCTACGCGATCTCGAAGGCCGCGGACATGCAGCTCACACGTAACCTCGCCCTGGAGTGGGGGCACGCGAACGTGCGGGTGAACTGCATCGCGCCGGGGCTCGTGCGCACGGACTTCGCCCGCGCCCTCTGGGAGGACCCGGAGAACCACGCGAAGGCGCTCGCCGCCTACCCCCTCGGCCGCCTGGGGGAGCCCGAGGACGTCGCCGGGGCCGCCGTGTTCCTGGCCGCCCGGTCGGGTGCCTGGATTACCGGCCAGACTCTGGTCGTCGACGGCGGCACAACGACCGCCGCCGGCGAATACACCTAGAGACTCAACCCGCCCTCAGAAGTTGGCCGTGACCAGCGCGGCCAGCAGGAGAACGAGTGCAATTCCCTGGAAGCCCACACGGGCATACATGAGCTGCGTGCTGTGCTGGCTGTCGTATTCCCCTCCCCGCACCATCGAGACGACACCGGTGCCGAGAGCCCCGATGGTCGCGAGCAGTGCGAGAATGATCATGAACGTCAGAAGTGACATGACTGAATCCTCCCGTGCGATGTGCAACATGGGCCAGTCCGTGCATTCCGAGCTCCCGACGGGGAGATCGGGCGGACACGCTCAGTTCACGCTAGCAACGGGAGGAGGTGCGGTATTGATCCGGATCAAGGAAGCGGCGTATTCGGAGACTAGCCTGAGGCCCCGAGCACCTTGGACAGGAACTCGGAGGCCGGCACGGGCTGGCTCAGGAGCTCGCCCTGGTACTCGTCGCAGCCCCGATCTTTCAGGAAATCCAGCTGCCCGCCGTCCACGACGCCGTCCGCGACCACGGTCAGGCCCAGGCTGTGGGTCATCGGGATGAACGACGCGACGATGGCCGCGTTGTCGGTGTCGTTCTGGATGTCCTCGAGGAAAGACGGATCGATCTTCAACTGGTCCACCGGGAATGTCTTCAGATAGGTAAGAGAAGAATGTCCGGTGCCGAACTGCCCGACCGAGATCTCGACTCCCATGTCTCTTATGCCCTGCAGCGCGAGTCGGTTCTCTTCCGCGTTGTCGACGAAAATGCTCTCGGTAAATTCCACGCCGAGACACTCTCCGGCTACGTCGGCGCTGTTGAGTGCTGAGCGCATGGTGAGCATCAGCCTGGTCAAATCGAACTGGTGGCTGGAGATTCTGACGGTAATCCGGGCCGACTCGGCGCGGGACGACTGCCATCTGGCGGCGAGCGCGCAAGCCTCGTGGAGCATCCACTCGGTGATGGGTACGATGAGGCCTGTCTCCTCGGCCACGCCGATGAACTGCTCCCGGGGCACGAATCCGAGCTCCGGGCTCTGCCAACCCAGGATCGCTTCGGCGCCGGTGATCTGGTTAGTCCAGACGCTCGCCTTCGGCCTGAAAGTGAGGGTCAGCTCCTTCTTCTCCAGCGCGCCGCGCAGCAGCTTCTGGAAATTCTGCCGCTCGCGGGAGCTGGCGTTCAGCTCGGCGGTGTATTGCTGTGCCTTGTTCCCGCCACACCGCTTGGCTTCCGACATGGCGATGTCGGCATGGCTGAGCAGGGCATCCATGATCTCCCCGTCGGAGGGGTCCCCGGCCGCTTCGTCCATGGGGAACATGGCGATGCCGGCGCTCGCGGTAACGTAGACCTCGCGGCCACCGACACGATAGGGCTTCTCCATCGAGGAAAGGACGTCACCCGCAATCTTGACGGCGTTCTCGACCCTGCCCACGTTATTGAGGATGAGGGCGAACTCATCTCCGCCGATGCGTGACAGAGCCATGTCATCGATCTCCACGCCGGAGATGGCGGCGATATCGGAGTCACGCAACCAGGTCTCGAGCCTCTTGGCGACGGCCTTGAGGAGCCCGTCGCCGATACCATTTCCGAGCGTGTCGTTGATCTTCTTGAAGCGGTCGAGATCGATGTGCAGCAGGGCGAAGCTCGCCGATGCCTCCCTGGCACGGGGCAGCGCCTTCGCGAAGTGCGTCATGAAGTTTCCGCGATTGGGAAGTCCTGTCAGCGCGTCGAACTTCATGAGGCGATCCTGGTTGGCCTTGGTTGCGAGGGTGTTGCGCACCCGCAGGGCCAGCTCGCTCGGATCCACGGGCTTGTTCAGCACATCCGTGGCGCCGAGGTCCAGAGCCTTCAACTTCGTCTCGGAGTCGGTCGCGGCCGTGATGATGATGGAAGGGGTGTGCTGCAGCTCCTCGTCGAGCCCCATGGATTCGAGCAGTTCGAGTCCGGTGACTTCCGGCATCATGACGTCGAGGAGCACGATATCGGGCTTCTCCGATTCCATCAGCTCGATTGCTTCTTTCGGATTCGTCGTCGACACGAAGTTCCTGTAGCCGGCGTCCTCGAGGAGATTCTCCAGGGTCTCGACGATGATCGGCTCGTCGTCCACCATCATGATGGTCGCCTGCTTCAAGTCCTCCATGTGCGCATCCTGGTCGCCTTGACTCTTTTCGGCGGGGACGGCGGCGTTGTTCTCGGCGGCTGACATGTGTTTCACCTAGGCGCTCTGGCTCCGTCGCTTGCCGTCCATCGCTTCCGCGGCCTTGCGTGCGCTCTTCTGCCAGTCGGCCGTCCGTGCCGTCGAGAGCTGCCCCTGAAACTCGTCGCAGCCCCACTTCTTCAGGAAGGCCAGCTGGTCCTCGGATTCGATGCCCTCGGCGACGATCTTGAGCCCCATGCCCTTCGCGAGCTTGATGGCGGCGACGACGACGGCGGCGGCGTCGGGGCTGCCCGGGACCTCCGAGAGGAGCGACGCGTCGACCTTGACCTCGTCGAGCGGGAATCGCCGGAGATAGCTCATGGACGAGAGCCCCGTGCCGAAGTGATCGAGACACAGGTTCACCCCCAGCTCCTTGAGGGTCCGCAGCGCCTCGACGTTGCGCTCGGGGTTTTCCATGAGGACGCTCTCGGGGAACTTCAGCGTCAAAAACTTTCCGTCTAGTCCGGACTTCTCCAGCGCACGCCGCGCGGTGTTGGCGAGACTCTCGATGCTGCGAAACTGTCGGCCCGAGACATTCATCGACACTCGGACGGGCTCGAGTCCCGAGTCCTGCCATTGCTTGTTCAAGGCACAGGCGAGATTCAACGCCTGCTCGCCGGCGGGTATGATGAGCCCGGTCTCCTCGGCGATGGGGAGGAACTTCTCGGGGGAAACGATCCCCCACTTCGTGTGCTTCCAACGCAGCGTCCCCTCCGCGCCGGAGACCCGGCCGGACTCCACTTCGAGCTTCGGTTGAATGGAGAGAAAGAGCTCGTGACGGGTGGGGGCGAGCTGGAGCTGCTCCTCCATCTCCTGTCGTTCCTGGGACTTCGCGTTGTGCTCGGTCGAGTGATGATGGTAGCTGTTGCCGCCGTCCTTCTTCG
>CBDTYP010000078.1:0-11044 GCA_965364645.1 uncultured Gammaproteobacteria bacterium
TTGGGCTGAGCGCAGCGAAGCCCAACATGCAGGCCGTCACGTTGGGCTTCGCTGCGCTCGGCTCGGGCATCCTGCTTCGCTCTAACTCGTCCATCCCTGGACTCGTCAGCCCAACCTACGAGACCGGGGTCGTTTCCTTGCCCCGCCGTTCCTTTGCCGCCTGACGGTCGGGCTTCCCGTATACCAATACCCGATCCCCGCCCGCGCTCTTCGCGGCGTAGCAGGCCCGGTCGGCGGCGCGCAGCACCCGCTCGACGCTGCGGCTGTCGGCGCCGATAACGGCGACGCCGATGGTTACCGCGATATCGACGCTGTAGTCGCGCCCGACGAAACGATGTGCGCTCACCGCCCGCCGCGCGGATTCGGCGACCCGCTCGATCTGCGCGAGTGAGCAGTGTTCCATCAGAATCGCGAAGGCGTTGCCGCCCACCCGCGCGAGGGTATCGCGCTGGCGGACCTGCCCCCGCAGCCGGTCGGACAGATCCAGGAGCAGGTGGTCGCCGGCGGGATGACCATAACGATCGTTGATGCTCCGGAAGCGATCGACATCCACGTAGCAGAGCCCGTGTTCGGAGCCGTCGGCGCAGGCGGTATCCACCACCCGTTGCAGGCGCTGCAGAAACTCCTGGCGATTGACGAGACCCGTCAGCGGGTCGCGGGTCGTCAGGCGCTGGATGTGGTCCTGCATCTCCCGGGCTTCCGTGACGTCCCGGGCGGCGCCGCGATAGCCGCGGAAGCGCCCCTGGCCGTCGAGGATCGGCCGGCCGCTCATGCTGATGAGGCGCTTGGTGCCGTCCCCCAGGATGCGCGTGAACAGATAGCCGTCGAAGGGCCTGCGCTGATCCAGGTCCAGCTGATGATTGCGGGTGGTGGCCGCGGCGTAGTCTTCCTCCGGAAACATCTCGATGCGTCGCCGCCCGAGGACGTCGTCCCTGGACATGCCCATGACGTCCTCGAAACGCGCGGAAAGGTAGATGAATCGCAGGCGTTCATCCAGCTCCCACAGCCAGTCGTCGACGATGTCCGAGAAGTCCTCGAAGCGCTGCTCGCTCTCTTCCAGGGCCTCCTGGGCAAGTCGCGCATCGCTCAGATCCCGCACCGAGAGGGCGGCCCCGCGAAGGGCGCCGCCGGCATCCCGCAGGGGCTCGACGCAGATCCGCACGTAGCGGAACCCGAGGCACGGGAAGTCCCACCAGCGCTGGGTGCTGACCATGGAATCGGGAAGAGCGCTGGCGTACTCCGGACCGGTCGCCTCGCTGATGAGAGCGCCGAAGCTCCCACGGGCCTCGGCGTCGCTGGCACTGCGCCCGAGCAGCGCGTCTTCGCTCTGTCCGAATGCCTCCAGGAAGGGGCCATTGACGGAGGCGCATCTCTGCTCCGCGTCCAGCAAGCAGATCATGTCGTCCCCGGTACGGGGCGGCAGGGCGATGTCCTTTTCGCTGTCAGTCGTCATCGGCAATCTGCACCGTATCCTCTAAACCTCGCCGCAGCCGAGCACGCGACGGCGAATGCCACCGGGCGGAATTCCGCCGGATGCTCGAGCATGTCTCTAGTGGAGTCGGGAGCGGATCGTTCTTATCGTTTGAGGGCACTATACCGAATTCGCCTCTACAATACCCGTCCGGGCGCCGCTTCATCGGCGACGGGGTCTGTAGTACCATCTCGCCGCCGCCCTGTGGCGGGGTTTGACTCGTGTAGTTCAACCCTTCCTCGTGAGGAACCGATGCTCGAACTCAATATGCTGATCTCGCAGATCAAGAACATGCAGGAGCGTGTAGACGCTCTGAGGGGGTATCTTTGACGTCGATACCCAACGCGAGCGGCTCGAGGAGGTGCAGGGCGAGCTCGAGAATCCCGACGTGTGGAATGACCCCGAAAAGGCCCAACGTCTCGGCAAGGAGCGCGCCCGCCTGGAGGGCATCGTAAACACCATCGTTCGTCTCGACGATGGACTGGTCGAGGCCCACGATCTCCTGGAGCTGGCGGGTGACGAGGACGACGCCGAGACGGCGAGCGCCGTGGAGGCGGACATCGAGAGCCTCGACAAGCATCTCGCCGCCCTCGAGTTCCGCCGCATGTTCAGCGGCGAGCTCGACCCGAGCAATGCCTTTCTCGATATCCAATCCGGATCCGGCGGCACCGAAGCCCAGGACTGGGCGGAGATGCTGCTGCGCATGTATCTGCGCTGGGGGGAGCGGCGCGGCTTCAAGACGGAGCTCATCGAGGCGTCCTCGGGCGACGTGGCGGGCATCAAGAGCGCCACCGTGCGTTTCGAGGGCGAGTACGCCTACGGCTGGCTGAGAACCGAGACCGGCGTGCACCGGCTGGTCCGAAAGTCCCCGTTCGACTCGGGAAATCGGCGCCACACGTCGTTCGCCGCGGTTTTCGTGTCGCCGGAGATCGACGACGCCATCGAGGTGGACATCAACGACGGAGATCTGCGCATCGACGTCTACCGTGCGAGCGGCGCCGGCGGGCAGCACGTCAACCGCACGGAGTCGGCGGTCCGCATCACCCACCTGCCCACCAATACCGTCGTGCAATGCCAGAACGACCGCTCCCAGCACAAGAACAAGGCCACTGCGATGAAGCAGCTCAAGGCCAAGCTCTACGAGCTCGAGGTGCAGAAGCGACGTTCCGAGGCGCAGATTGTGGAGGACAGCAAATCGGACATCGGCTGGGGCAGTCAGATTCGCTCCTACGTGCTGGACCAGTCCCGCATCAAGGATCTGCGCACCGGCGTGGAGGTGGGCAACACCGGGGCGGTGCTGGACGGCGATCTGGATAAGTTTATCGAGGCGAGCCTGAAGGCTGGCGTCTAGCGCATATGTCCGATCAAACCCCAACCGATCAGTCCGCCCAGCGCCGCGCAAAGCTCACGGAGCTGCGCGAGCGCGGCAATCCTTATCCCAACGACTTCCGGCGCAGCGCGCTGACCGCGGAGCTGCACGACAAGTACGCCGATCGCGACGCCGAGGCCCTCGAATCGGAGGCCATCCCCGTCGCGGTCGTCGGGCGCATGATGTCGCGGCGGATCATGGGCAAGGCGAGCTTCGCCCACGTCCAGGACGGCGCGGGGCGCATCCAGCTGTACGTGCGCCGGGACGACCTCCCCGAGGGCGTCTACGCGGACTTCAAGAAATGGGATCTCGGCGACATCGTCGCCGCCACGGGCATCGTCTTCAAGACCCGCAGCGGCGAGCTGTCGGTCAAGGTGGAGGACATCCGGCTGCTCACCAAATCCCTGATCCCACTGCCGGAGAAGTTCCACGGTCTGACCGACCAGGAGATCCGTTACCGGCAGCGCTACCTGGATCTGATGATTAACGAGGACACGCGGGAGATCTTCCGCAAGCGTTCTCGCATCGTCGACTATATCCGCCGCTTCTTCATCGAGCGCGACTTCCTGGAGGTCGAGACGCCGATGATGCAGTCGATCCCGGGGGGCGCGGTGGCGCGGCCCTTCGTGACCCACCACAACGCGTTGGATATGCAGCTTTATTTGCGCGTCGCCCCCGAGCTCTTCCTGAAGCGCCTCGTGGTCGGCGGATTCGAGCGGGTCTTCGAGATCAACCGGAACTTCCGCAACGAAGGCGTCTCCACCCGCCACAATCCCGAATTCACGATGCTGGAGTTCTACCAGGCCTACGCCGACTACCACGACTTCATGGCGCTCACCGAGGATCTCACCCGCGGACTCGCCCGGGAGATCTGCGGCGGCGAGCACATCACCTATCAGGGCGCCGACATCGACGTCTCGAAGCCCTTTGCCCGCATGACCGTCAAGGAATCCATCTTGCACTTCAACCCCGAACTCAGCGCGGAAGTCCTGGATGACGAGGCGGCGGCGCGCAAGGCCGCCACCGATCTGGGTATCCATATGGAAGACAGCTACGGGCTCGGCAAGGTCTGGATAGAGATATTCGAGAAGACGGTCGAGCATCGGCTCGTGGATCCCACCTTCATCACAGCCTATCCCGTCGAGGTGTCGCCCCTGTCGCGGCGCTCGGACAGCGACCCTTTCGTCGCCGACCGCTTCGAGTTCTTCGTCGCGGGGCGCGAGATGGCCAACGGCTTCTCCGAGCTGAACGATCCGGAAGACCAGGAGTCGCGCTTCCGCGCCCAGGCAGAGAGCCGCGCAGCCGGCGACTTGGAGGCCATGTACTACGACGAGGACTACATCCGCGCGCTGGAGTACGGCCTGCCGCCCGCGGCCGGCGAGGGTGTCGGGATCGATCGGCTGGTGATGCTGTTGACCGACTCGCCGTCCATCAGGGACGTACTGCTATTTCCTCTCATGCGTTCGGAATCGACGGACGCCTCCTGAGCGACAGCCCGAACACGACAGAAAAAACAGTCAGGTTGCCCGGCGCGGATCGCGACGGACAACCTGACTGCGAACGGCGACGGGGGTCGCCGGGGGGAGGAGTTCGTTGCATCGACATCACTCCGGTAGCTACGTGCTCAAGGCCGGGTGTAGGCCGGATGTAGGCCGGATGTAGGTGATGGTCAGCCTAAGGGGGGAGGGCCTACGGCAACCTGACCGCTGAGTAACAGATGCCTTACAGCTCGCTCAGCACGCGCTCGTATACCGCCTTGGTCTCCGGGGAGGGCTCGATGTTCAGCTCCGCGTTGAAGACGCGCTTGCACGCGTTGTAGACGTCGACGGCTTCGGCCTGGCGGCCCATCTCCCGGTAGCAGAGCATGAGCCTGCGGTAGAACGCCTCGGCCAGCTCGTCCACCTCGAGGCTGCGGGTGTAGCAGTCGATGGCCTGCTCCCACTCGTCCAGGGACTCGAAGTAACGCGCGAGCTCGCCGACGCAACGCTCGAAGCGGGTGCGCAGGCGCTCGCGCAGCCCGACGTAACGGGGGTCGTCTCCCTCGCTCGCCATGAAGGGTCCCCGGTACAACCCGAGGAGCCGGTCCCGCAGCCGATTGACGCACTCGAGAGACACCGAGGCGGTTGCGCTCTTGAGGCAGCTGTCGATCTTCCTCGTCACCTCGTCGAAGGCGCGGAGATCGAGCCAGCAGAGCCTCGGATCCAGGGCGAGGCGGCCGTTGCGAAGCTCGACCGCCTGATCCACACCCAGATTCTTCCGCAGCCGGTGCAGGGTCGTGGTGAGGGATCGCTGGGCGTAGTCGCCGTCGATGCGCGGCCACATGGCTTCGGCGACCTTCCCCTCCTGGATGTCGTCGCCGCCGAAGCCTACCAGCGCCTTCAGGAGCTCCATCGGCTTTCCCTGGAGCTTCGCGAAGAAGCCCACGGGCTTGCCGTCTCTCGTCACCTCGAATCGGCCGAAGGCGCGGATCTGGAACGGCCACGGCCATTCCTCGACCTCGAACGGCGGATCCTCGGGCATGAGATTCCGGCGCCGAATCAGGTCCTTCACGTATTCGACCTCGATGCCGGCGTTCAGCGCGCGCACGCAGAGCTTCGCCATCATCGTGGGCTGCCACCAGAGGAAATGCATGAAGCCGTTCTCGCGCCCCACGCCCATGGCGTAGCGGAGCGAGTTGAGCCCCGAGCGCTCGCGGCCATGCTCCAGTGCGATGTGGGCGTACACGAGCAGCGACATGAACTCGAACAGCGGATTGCTGATCTCTCTCGCCCCCTCGTGGACCCGCCGCAGCTGCGACGCGGCGCGTCGCTCGTCGCCGAGCTCCGCGAGCACCTGCGCCATGGCGACCCGGCAGAGCATCACGTAGAAGGGGCATCCGGTCTCGGTGGCGAGCCGCAACGCGGTCTTGAGCTCCCGGTGCGCGCCCACGTAGTCCTCGCGCAGGGTGTTGAGCCACGCCGAGTAGTAGTGGAGATTGCAGAGATCGAGGCGCCGATACCCGCGCGCGCCCTCGCGCATTTTCGCGAGAAGCTCCTCGGCGACGTCGAGATCGCCCGCGCCGAGGGCGCCGCCCACGCCGTTGGAGAGCAGGTGCGTCCCCCAGGCATCGACTCCGCTCGATTCGGCGATCTCGATCCCGGCGTAGACGGCCTCCAGGCAACCGTCGCGATCGCCGGTGAGCATGTAGTAGAGCGCCTCGATGTCTTTCAGTATCGTGAGCGCCAGGGGCGGCACGTTCGGGGAGTCGGAGGCCGCGCGCATCTCCGCCACGAGCTCTTCCACCTGGCTGAACTGACCCGTGTAGTTGAGATTGATCGCGACCAGCAGCTGCGCGGACACCCGCGACATGGCGTCGGTCAGCTGTCCCGAGAGCCTCCTCGCACGCTCCGACCACTGTTTGATCTCTGGATGATGGGGCTGGCGCAGCGCGAGGGAGACGAACAGGCTGACGGTGGCGCGGACCTCTGCCTCCGTGTGCTCGTGTTTCCGGGAGTTCCACTTGGTGCTCGACAGCAGGCTGCCCGCGTGCTCGATCCAACGGTCGAGCAGCGAGAAATCGTCGAGCTCGTGGATGATGGAATCCATCGCCCCCGCGCAGGCGAGCAGCATCCCCTCGCGGTCGTCCGGCGCCTTCGCCGAGAAGAGCGCGAACGCTTCCTCGTAGAGGAAACGGCTCTCGCGCTGGGAGGTGAGGAAGCGGCACGCGGCGCGCCAGTAGTGCAGCCAGGGGTCCTCCTCGAGGGCCGCCTCCGGGAACTCGTCGATCCAGTTCTCCAGCGTATCCGCGCGACCGTGGGCGAGCATCTCGGCCGCGTGCTCCAGCATCAGGCGCTTCGATTCGAGCCAGTCCTGATCCTGGTTGAGCAGGTCGATGGCCTCGCCGACCATGCCCTGGCCCTCCAGTATCGCCGCCGTGCGCCGGCGCAGCCGCTGGCGCTTCGTCTCGCCGAGCGCGTCTACGGTCCGCGTCACCAGGAACTCACGGAACAGGGGGTGGAACGCGTACACGGGCTCGGTCGAGCCGGGCTTCATGGAGACGTAGTAGTTGCCACGATAGAGGTTGGCGAGTATGTCTCCGGCGTTCGGGTCTTCGGAGATCTCCACGGCCATCGACTCGGTGACCTCGGGCAGGAACGCCGTCGTCAGCAGCAGCTGCCGGGTCGCGTCGTCGAATTTCTGGAACACCTCTCCCGCCAGGTAATCGAAGATCAGTTGCGGCGCGGACGCCACCGGCAGCTCGGTCATGGTGCCCGTCGCCGTCGCCTGATCGAGCATGAGTATGAGGCCCGCGGGCCAGCCCTGGGTCTTCTCGTAGATCTGCTCGAGACCTGACTCGTCGATGTCGGCGCCCCAGAGTCTCACGATGGCATCGGACTCGGTGCGGGTCAGGCGCAGATCGTTCCAGCCGAGCATCTGCAGGGCCTGGTTCGCGCGCAGGCGCACCATGCTCGCCGGAGGCTCCGAGCGGCTGATCGCGATGATGCAGCCGTGGGGCGGCAGGTCCGCCACGGCGGCGAGGATCGCCGAGTGAAACGCGGACTGGGGCGACACTTCCTGGTAGTTGTCCAGCACGAGTGCGAATGGTGACTCGAGCGGCGCGTAGAGATTCTGAAAGTAGTTGCGCGAGAACGCATCCAGGTCGCGACGGTACTCGGAGGTGTAGAGCGGCAGCGATTCGTTGGACGCGCCGCGGGCACGGGTGACAGCGAGGCCCATAAAGTAGAAGAACGTCGCAACGTCGGAATCGCCGGCATCCAGCTGATACCAGTGAGAGTCCAGATCACGGCTCTCGAGATAGCTCGCGACCAGCGTCGTCTTGCCGGAGCCCGGTGGTCCCCAAACCCAGAGGACCGACGCGCGTTGACGTTGATCAAGCACGGAGAACAATTGCTCTCGCGCGTGTACCGAAGCCAGGGTGGGGCGGGTGGTCTTGGTGAGCGCCCCGGGATGTATCCGTGGGTTCATGGCTGGCAACCCCCTGACACGCATTGTAACGCGGCCGAGGTCCCGTCAAACCCCGCGGAAGCCCCTGTAAGTCACCTGTAAGGCGTGCCGCGACATGCGCAATCCCGGCGAATATCGCCCTGAACACAACGGCTTAGCGTATCAATACGATTCTCAATCGTTTTTCGGCATGCTCGCGTCGACAGCTTCCTTGACGATGCCGATGATTTGTTCCGGGTAGTCTGGTGGGAAGACCCAGTAATGCAGGCTTTCATCCATCGTCGTTTCCACCAGCCCGCGCTGGTGAGGTGACTTGTGAAAAATGAACTGAGTCAGCACGTCGCTGCTGACCCACGGATGGCTGTACCAGAAGTCGTGGGATCGGGAACTCAATCCACTGACGGTTTCCGCGCTGACGCTGAGGATGGAAAGACCCGGTGCCTCGGAAGCGTCTCGAACCCACTGCTCGTCCGCCGGACTGAGGTCGCCCGTATCGGGACTTCCGGCTCGGGACTCCCGGTTACGCCTTGCGGACAGGGCCAGAACGCTGTCGCTCATGTTGATGGCCAGCGTGGTTGATCGTGGCATGTCGAAATAGCGTTGCAGATGCCTCACGAAGGTCGCGAAACCGATGTCCGCCGCGGCATAGTAGATCTTCCCGAGTCGAAGCTCCTTTCTCTGCTCTCCGGCGCTTTCTCGACCGAGAATCTCCATCGCCGGGCTGACGATCTGAGCGCCGGCACTGTACGCAAGGATATTCACGCTGTGGGCATTCGTATGTGCTGCCAACAGGGTGAGGAGGCGCGCGAATGCCGGAGCCGACTTTAGGGCATGGCGGGTATCCTTGCCGTAACCGAGCAGGTTCTCCGCTGACGGCCACAGGTACACCAGCACGACGGAATTCTGACCGGTAAAGTGATGGTATTGGGCGGCCTGCGCACAGGCGCGGTATATGTTCGTGTTGGCGCCGTGAACATAAATCGTGATGTTCTTGTCGACGCTTCGCTCGAGCGCACCGTTGACCACATCGGCCAGGGTGCGTGTCGAGATCGAGGAAGGCACCCCGCCATTCAGGGGGTACTGCGCAATCTCCCGGAGCTCGTTCAATTTCACTGGTGGTCTGCTTCCGGATTCCGCCGAGATCGATAGATTCAAGAGTTGTTGCCAGGTAGTTTCACTTTTCCCGATCTGCATGTGAGCGACACCCATGCTGAGCTTGTCGCCGGGAAAAACGGTATAAGTCCGGTTATGCTTGAGCCCGGCCGGAACGCGGTTCGTTGCGTAGAGCAGGCGAATCTCATTGCTCTCTCGCGGTTCCGGATTCACATCAAACGGGTTGAGATCACCGGTGCTCCAGACTGCCGGCGTCGGCATGAGGTAGACGGTGGGCTGCAGATGGAACGCCGCCAGTACCGCTGCCGCCACGACCACGACGGCAACAATCGAAATGACTATCTTTCGCATGTAAGCCTCGACCGTTCAGTCGAATTCCCGATCATCTCAAGGCCGCAACATCCACTGGTTTTCGCCGACCCGATCCAGATTGGCTCGTTTCGATGCCGGTTGGTCGTCGTTCAGGAGTTGGTTCAGATCGTCGATAACCAGCCTGTGGTACAGGTGATAGACGTGGCCAGAGGGATAACGCACAGGTATCTCCGACAGGTCGATGATTTCCACTCCCCTCAGGTTATCCAGGTGTGAGCCCGATTCCCCGAGCCGTGGATATCCGTGGACGCGTCTGGAAATAGCCAATGGTTTATCGTTGGCCGAAACATACACGGTAATTCTATTCGTCAGAGGGCGTATTCGTGACAGGTGTTGTTCGAAAATGTCGACATCGATATCCGGGGCGAGCAAGACAAGTTGATCGACAAGGGGCAGCTCTGGATGGTTCCTGCCGGCCATCTGAAGGAGTGCCAGAAATACGCCCCGGGTTCCGAGACTGTGCGCTGCGATATCGAGCTTACCGGGACCGAAACGCCCGACCACATCGGTCAGGATGTCAGTCAGCGGGGCGACGCTCCAGTACAGATCGGACTCGTCTCGGGTGTAGTTCAGAATTGCGCCGTCAGAGGGCCAGCTGAAAAGTATAAAACGACCCTCCAATCCCAGAGAATCTTGAAACTGGGATGCTCTTTTGCATCCCCTGTCGAAACTGATGAAATACCCATGCGTGTACAGGATGGGGCTCCGTCCTTTCGAAGTGTCTTCCAGGCCGCGCCAGACCTGTTCCTTCGACCGCTCGATGATTGAATCGAGCATGGCGATACTGTCAGGAATATAGAACGGTGCATTTCCTGCAATTGATTGCAGCGACGTGAGTTGCGTTCGGTATACATTGCAGTACCCGGCACGCTCGATGCTCCTTTCATCACCGAAGTAACTGGCGGCCCTACTGTCTCCGGTCTTGTTTCTCAGCGTAATGAACGGAATCTGTCGGAGCGACTGTGCCTCGCTCTGGCCTTTCGAGCCCCCGGATTCTGTCGCGCCCGTCTGTGTCTCGCCAAAGGCGTTCGGCGCACAAATCGACAATAGGGAGAGGAGCAGAAGCGTCCGGAAGATCGGGCGGCGGTACTTGCGGTTCTCGATCATCTACATCGTACTTGGACAGATTCCGGAACTCGCCCCGGGTACCATACTTGCGGGTTCGGCCGGTGCGAGTCGACCTTGTGGATGGTGGGCGGCTAAAGTAACACCGCATTTGTCAGCGCCGCAACTAGTCTCATTTTGGCTCACATGGATCGTGTACTATTTCCTGCTCCGGACCGAATTCGAGAGAAGTCCAGGATATGTTATTCGCTGCCCTAGCGGATTCTCTCCCGATGGCCGTAGGTGTGGCGGTTAGCCCGTTCGCGATCGCGATGGATGGCAGCCATCCTTCTTTCGGCACGCCCTGGTAACGCTCCGGCATTCCTGCTCGGCTGGATAATCGGCATACTGACGATTGGCCCAATCGTGTTGTCGATTCCCGGCATTGATACCGAACGCGGAGAACCTACGCTACTGTCGGGCTGGGTCAGAATGCTTATAGGTGCGGCACTGTTCGCGCTCGCGTTTCTGCAGTTGAGGCGAAAGAAGTCTGTAAGTGATTCGATCGAGATGCCGAAGGCGTTATCCAATCTGGATTCCAACAACGCCGGCAGGACCGCCGTCCTCGGCTTCCTACTCTCCACCATCAATCCAAAGAATCTGTTGCTGACCTTTTCAGGCGCTGTTTCGATCGACACGGCAATGGCAACATCTTTTCAGCAGGCCATCGC
>CBDTYP010000079.1:0-11030 GCA_965364645.1 uncultured Gammaproteobacteria bacterium
GGTGAACGGCTCGTGATAGGCTTTCACCTGGCTGCGGGTGTACGCACCGCCCCATGACACGACGGTCAGGGAATCGGCGCCAATCGCAGGCGTAGCGGCGACCATCCCGAGGGCGGCACCGGCTACAGCCAGATAGACTGATTTGCGGAAGCTCTTCATAACGACTTTTCTCCGTTGAATTGCAAAATGATGTGCCGCTAGCATCGGCGTCTTGCAGTTGGTATCCCTCGTCTCCTTTTTTTGACCTTCCTGGTCGAATCTTCTGACCGCATGCTCACAGAAAATCGAGCGCGCGACAGTCTTCTGCCTGCCACCCTACCTTTACGGTCTCTCCGGTCTTGAGGTGCTGGTGGCCGGCGGAATTCGGAATCTTGATGATGAAGTCATCGTGTCCCAGCAAAGTGACGCGGGTGCGCACGTGATCGCCGAGATAGATGAGCTCCTCCACGGTAGCGTCGAAGATGTTCGGGCAGCTGCCGGGCTCCGGTCGCACGAACACCCGCTCCGGGCGCAGCGACAGCGTCGTCTTCTCGCCCTCGCTGCGGACGTTGACGGCGAGGGCCTCGATATTACCGCCACCTTCAACCGCCACCGTGCAGTTCTTGCCGGTGAATCCCGTCACCGTGCCGACGAGGCGGTTGTTCTCGCCGATGAACTGCGCGACGAACGCGTTGTCCGGCAGCTCGTAAAGCTCCTCGGGGGGCGCGAGCTGCTGAATGATGCCGTCGTTGAATACCGCGATGCGGTTCGACATGGTCAGCGCTTCGCTCTGATCGTGGGTGACGTATACGACGGTCACCTCGAGGGTCTCGTGGATGTGCTTGATCTCGTACTGCATCTGCTCGCGCAGCTGCTTGTCCAGCGCGCCGAGGGGCTCGTCCATGAGGACCAGCTTGGGCTCGAACACCAGCGCCCGGGCCACCGCCACGCGCTGCTGCTGGCCGCCGGAGAGCTGACCGGGACGGCGGTTGCCGAACGCGCCCAGCTCCACCATGTCCAGGGCGCGCTGCACCCGTTGCTCGACATCGGCCTTGTCCTTCTTGCGCACCTGGAGGGGGAAGGCGAGATTCTCCGCGACCGTCATGTGGGGGAACAGCGCGTAGTTCTGGAACACCATGCCGATGTCGCGCTTGTGGGGCGCGACGTTGTTGATGGGGTTGCCGTCCAGGATGATGTCGCCGTGGGTGGCGGTCTCGAATCCTGCCAGCATCATGAGGCAGGTCGTCTTGCCCGACCCCGACGGCCCGAGCATGGTCACGAACTCGCCCTTCTCGATGTCCAGGTTGAGGTTCTTCACCACCAGGGTCTCGCCGTCGTAGCTCTTCTGGACGTCGGCGAACTGAACGAATGCTTCGGTTTCCGTGGACATCGGCTGTGGACCCTTCCGTTGCTGACTCGGGCGTACCCATCCGCTGCGCGAGCATTGCGCAGATATACGGCGGTCCAGGGGCTGGCAAGGGCGGCAGTGGGCAACGAGACAGACGCGCCCGTTGGCTCGTCTCGCGAATGCTCGCGACTCGATACCCGCGTAAGACCGCGCCGTGTCTGCTAGGACTCCTCCGTGGCGCCTCGCCGTCGCGCCCCTCCGGGGCGGTCGCGGTTGGCGCTCTTAGATAGTGTCTTCTGTCGTTATCGCCGGGCAGGTGCCCGAACATATTCTGCGCGATTGTAGTCCGAGGGATTCCCGCAGTTCAACAAAGCATTGCCGTGGAGAACGCTGAAAACACTCTAAATTACCCGCCGCCTCGGCGGCCGGCGTCCTAATTCAACTCCTTCAGCAGCGCCTGGGCGGCCGATTTCTCGGAGAAATCCTTCCCCGAGTCCAGGAGTGCCGTGAGCTCGCGCCGGGCGCGGGACTTGTCTCCCCCCTCCGCCAGTCCGGCGGCCAGGTGGTAGCGGATATCGCCGTTCTCCGGGGAGCGCTTGGCGGCCTTCTCCAGCAGGGTCAGGCCCTGCTGCACGCGGCCGTTCTTGACCAGCAGCCAGCCGTAGGTATCGACGATCTCCGCCCTGTCGGGAGCGCGTTCGTAGGCCCGCTGGGCGAGATCGAGGGCCCGGTCGTCACCGTCCTCGAAGTAGAGCCAGGCGAGGTTGTTGAGCGCCAGCACGCTGCCGGGCTGCGTCTCCAGCACCCGCTCGTACTCGGCGATGGCCCGGGTCCGCTTGCCGCCCTGGTGCAGGGTGGACGCGTAGGCGAGGCGCACGGCCGCGTCCTCAGGATGGGCCTGCAGCCAGTCGGTGAGGGTGGCCGTGGGGTTCGCCTTGCCGGCGCGGCTGCGGGCGGCATAGAGCTTCAGCACCGTCGCCGATGCGGGGGCTTTCTCCAGCGCGGTCCCGTAGGCCGCCGCCGCCTGGCCGGCGTTGCCCTGGGCCATGTGCACGTCACCCTCGAGGCTGAATCCGGCGGGAGACTTCGGCTGGGACTGCTGGAGCTGGCGGGCAATCTTCATCGCCTCGTCCAGCTTGCCCGTGCGCAGCGCGAGGTTACCGAGACCGAGGGTCGCCAGGGGATGGCCGGGGCTCAGCTCGAGCACCCGGTTGAGCGCCCGACGGGTGCTCTCCACGTCGCGCTTCTGACCGTAGGCCAGCGCGAGCTGCATGTGGGTGTCGACGGAGTCGGGATAGCGCTCGGCGAGCTCGCTGAGCGTGCTGATGGCGTCGTCGGGCAGACCGTTGGCGATCTGGGCGCGGCCGAGGAGCAGACCGGCCGCGGGCAGCTGGGGGGCGATCTCGTGGGCCTCCCGGGCGAGGGTCAGGGCCTCGCCGGCGTTGCCCCGGCGCAGCTGGTAGTTGGCGAGGATGAGCCGCGGCTGGACCGCGCGGGGATTCTTCTCCCGGGCGCGCTCGAGCAGGGCCACGCCCTCCTGGGCGCGGCCTTCGTCGCTGGCCATCTTGGCCAGCGCCACCAGGGCCACGGCCTGATCCGGGTGCTTCTCCAGCACGGCCTCGTAGGCCGCCCGGGCCTCGGCGGTCTTGCCGTCCCGGAGATCCAGGCGCGCGAGGTTGAGCGCCGCGGTTACGTAGTCGGGATCGAGCGCGGACGCCTTGGCGTAGTTCTCCCGCGCCTTCGGGAAGTCCTTCTTCGCCTCGTAGGCGGCGCCCAAAAGGTTGCGTACCTGGGGATTATCCGGCTGCTTCTCCACGAGCTTGTTGGCGGCGGCCAGGGCCTTGTCGAACTCGCGATTCTGGAAGTGAGTGAGGATCAGGAGCACGTCCGCCCGGGAGAACTCCGGGTTGCTCTCCAGCGCCGCCTCGAGCTCGGTGATGGCATCCTCGGAATCGCCGGCCGCCAGGTGGCTGACCGCCAGCTGGGTGCGGATGGCGGCGGCGTCGGGGGCCAGATCGGCGGCCTGGCCGAGATAGCTCCGTCCGGCCTGGAAGTCCCGCTGGCTCATGTGGGCCGTGCCGAGCATCGCCAGCAGCTGGGGGTCATTGGGGGCCTGGTCCGCCATGGGCCCGAGCAGATCCACCGCCTTCTCGGGCTGCTTGAGCTCGATGTAAACCGCCGCCAGGAGCTTCTTGGCGGCGAGGTTGTCGGGCAGCTGGCCGAGATAGCGCCGCAGCACGTCCCTGGCCTGTTCGAACTCCCGCCGCATGTAATGAATCTGTCCCGCCTGGAGCAGGCTCGGGGCATGGTTCGGCGCCACCTGCAGCACCTCGCGCAGCGCCGCCTGGGCGGTGTCCAGATCGTTGGCCTGGCGGGCGGCGAGGGCCCGCAGATAGTTCACCATGGGATGATTGGGGCTGGCCTTGGCGAGGACGTCGATGTGGGCGGACGCCTCCTCGGTCTTACCCTGAGCCAGCATCGCCCGGACGATGCCCATGCGGGCCACCGCGCTGGTGGGGGTGAGCTCCAGCGCCTTCTCGAAGGAGGCCTGGGCGAGATCCGGCTTGCGCAGGGACATCTCCAGCTCGCCCTTGAGGAGCCAGGTCTGCATGTCGTCCCGGGCCGTCTCCAGTGCCTTGTCGAGCTGCTGCTCCGCGGCCTGGGTGTCGCCGTCCATGAGGCCGATGCGGGCCAGGCCACGGCGGGCGTCGGTGTTCGATGGGTCGCTCCTGATGGCGGCCTCGAAGGCCTCCCGCGCGGCGCCGACGTTCTGCATGCCGAGCTCGCCCTGTCCCCGCAGCACGAGCCACTGGGCGTCGAAGTCGCTGGCATTGACACGCTGGATGCGGGTCAGCGCATCCTCGAACTGGCCCTGAAGGAGCAGGGCGCGGACCGCGGCACGGTCCATCTCCGGATTCGAGAAGCCCAGATCCCTGGCGCGCTCGAGCTCCTTCTGGGCGCTCGCCCCGTCTCCCAGGGAGATGTAGGAGCGTGCCAGCAGCCAGCGGGCCTCGGCGTGGTCGGGGTCGATCTGCAGCACGTTCTTCAGCTCGATGATCGCGGCGCGCGTGTCGCCGCTGTTGCGGTACTCCAGGGCGCGATCGAAATGCTCCTGAAGCTCCTTGCCGTCGTCGCCGCAACCCGCCAGGCCGAGGGAGACGGCGAGGCCGAGTGCGAAGCACACGCGTCTGAGTGCCGGGTTCATCATGGGATTGAATTTCCTGCTGAAGGTATAGGGCTCATTGTAAACGATGGCCGCGGGTTGCCCAGAATGGATCTACCATTTGCCAGCAACGGAGCGATCAACCGATCCCCGAAGGCGGGGCGGGCATCGGCACGGGTTCCGCTATGTCAGTTGATGCGGAACGTGGTGTGACCAGACTCGTCCATGAGCCGCATGGCGGGTGCGTCCTCCTCGGTCATCTCGAACGTGGCGCGGGTGCGGCCGTGGCCGTCGGAGAGATCGATGAAGGGTGTGTCGTCGAAGCGCAGGCCCAGGGACATGCGCGGCTTACCGGCGGCGTCCAGGACCTGGAGCACGGGTACGCGGGAATACATACGCACGAACAGGCGCGCGTTGCCGTCGTTGTCGAGAAGCTTGAGCTCCTGGGATTCCAGCAAAGTCTGTTTGACGACTACCTGATCCAGGTTGATCTTGTCGGAGACGGCGAAGCCGCCCAGGAGGAGCAGGAGCAGGAATCCGAGGCGCATCCAGCGGTTCTGACGCTCGACCCGCTCCAGGCGCCGGCGGATGGATTCCACCGGCAGGCCCATGGCCCGTTCCACCGGCGGCGACCTGTGTCCGCCTTGCCGGTACCCGGGTTGCGTGTCGTCGGAGGTATGCTGCTCGGTCGCGTCATCCCTGGCCTCGGCGGCCGTGGATGCGGTGCCCGTTCCCCCGGAGTATGGCTTACGTGTCGCCATCCGTTGTTCTAATGCCTGCTCCGCGTCATCACCCGCGCGACCATCCCTTGTTCGCTGACCCATGGTTGTCTCCCGTTCCCGGGGCCCCGAATCCGTTTCGAGCCCAGCCCCCGGGCTGCCTTTACTTCAGGCTTACAAAGTATGTTACCCCGAACGGCACCAATATGCTCCCCCGGAGAACCGGATCGGGAATTTTGCCCGATGCGCCAGTAGGGGAGTGTAGACGCTGAATCGGGCCCGCGGGGACGCCGCCCCGCGGGTGCTAAACTCGCCGCCGGCGGCGCAGGCGGGAGGTCCGGGACGTGGCGGCGGCGGTGTTGCTCATCCAGCATATGGACGACGGTCGGGAGGACCGGGTGGCCAGCCACCTGTCCCGGCGCGGATTCGCCCTCGATTGGCGCAACACCGCCCGGGGCGACCCGCTCCCGGTGCTCGGCGCGGAGTACGCGGCGGCGGTGGTCTACGGAGGCATTCAGAGCGTCAACGACGCCTCCCGGGACGCCTGGATGCGGGCGGAGATCCAATGGATCCGGGCCTGGGTGCTGGAGGGCGGCCCCTACCTGGGTTTGTGCCTGGGCGCTCAGTTGCTGGCCCGGGGCCTGGGCGCGGAAGTCGGCCCCCACCCGGACGGTCTGCACGAGGTGGGTTTCGTGCCCATTACTCCCACGGACGCCGCCGGCGACGTCCTATCCGGACCGCTGCACGTGTACCAGTGGCACAACGAGGGCTTCGCCGTCCCCGACGGAGGCGAGCTCCTCGCCATGGGCGATGTTTATCCCAACCAGGCGTTTCGCGTGGGCGATCGGGCCTTCGGCCTGCAGTTCCATCCGGAGACCACGGCGCGGATGCGGAGCGAGTGGCTGGATGCCTCCGCGCATCTGCTCGACGCGCCGGGGGCCCACCCGCGGCAACGCCAGGAGCGGGACGCCCGCCGCTTCGACGGGCCCATGGAAGCGTGGTTGCTGAGCCTCATCGACGACCACATCCTGCCCGCGGATGGGCCGTAGGTCTGGTATACGAAATACTTTATACTGCGCCCCCTCGAAAACCGGCGCAGTGCGGTATACAAGGGAGGAATTCTGACAGTGGCCACAGTGAAGAGTGACATCGAGATTGCCCGGGCGGCGAGCCTGGAGCCCATCGGCGCCATCGGCGAGAAACTCGGCGTCCCCGCCGATGCCATGCTGGCCTACGGCCCTACCAAGGCGAAGCTCTCCCACGATTTCGTCGCGTCTCTGAACGACCGGCCCGACGGCAAGCTGGTGTTGGTCACCGCCATCACGCCGACGCCGGCGGGCGAGGGCAAGACCACCACGTCGGTGGGTCTGAGCGACGGGCTGAACCGCATCGGCAAGCAATCCCTCGTGTGTCTGCGGGAGCCCAGCCTCGGGCCCTGCTTCGGCATGAAGGGCGGCGCGGCCGGCGGCGGTTACGCGCAGGTGGTCCCCATGGAGGACATCAACCTGCACTTCACCGGCGACTTCCACGCCATCGGCACGGCCAACAACCTGCTGGCCGCCGTGCTGGACAATCACATTCACTGGGGCAACAAGCTGGGGCTCGACGCCCGCCGCATCTCCTGGAAGCGCGTCGTCGACATGAACGATCGGGCGCTGCGCAGCACCGTCTGCGCGCTGGGCGGGATCGGCAACGGGTTTCCCCGCCAGGACGGGTTCGACATCACCGTCGCCTCCGAGGTCATGGCCATATTCTGCCTGGCGACGGATCTCGCGGATCTGCAGCGGCGCCTCGGTAACATCGTGGTCGGCCAGACTCGCGAGCGGAAACCGGTGACGGCCCGCGAGCTGCAGGCGGACGGTTCCATGACCGTGCTGCTGCGCGATGCCCTGCAGCCCAACCTGGTGCAGACCCTCGAGAACAACCCCGCCATCATCCACGGCGGACCCTTCGCCAACATCGCCCACGGCTGCAACTCCGTGGTGGCAACGAAGACATCGCTCAAGCTCGCCGACTACGTGGTAACCGAGGCCGGTTTCGGCGCGGATCTCGGCGCCGAGAAGTTCTTCGATATCAAGTGCCGCAAGGCGGGGCTCGCACCGGACGCGGTGGTACTGGTGGCCACCATCCGTGCGTTGAAGATGCACGGCGGCGTCGCAATAGCCGACCTCAAGGGAGAGAACGTGGACGCCGTGCGCGCCGGCTGCACCAACATGGCCCGGCACATCCGTAACCTGAAACGCTTCGGCGTGCCGGTCGTCGTCGCGGTGAATCAGTTCATCGCGGATACGGAGGCGGAGATGCAGGTGGTCACCGAGGTGGCGGCCGAGCACGGCGCCAAGGCCGTCATCGCGTCCCACTGGGCCAACGGCGGGGCCGGCACCGAGGATCTCGCCCGGGAGGTCGTCGGCGTGGTGGAGTCCGGCGAGGCCGCGTTCAAGCCGCTGTACCCCGACGACATGAGCCTGTGGGACAAGGTCAAGACGGTCGCCACGGAGATCTACGGCGCGTCGGACATCGCGGCCGAGCAGGCCGTGCGCAATCGTTTCGCGCAGCTCCAAGAGAGCTACGGGCAGTTCCCGGTGTGCATGGCGAAGACGCAGTACAGCTTCAGCACCGATCCTGCCGCCAAGGGCGCACCGGAAGGCCACGTCATCCCGGTCCGGGAGCTGCGCCTGTCCGCGGGCGCCGAGTTTGTCGTGGCGTTATGCGGCGAGATGATGACGATGCCGGGCCTGCCCCGCGTCCCCGCGGCCGAAGCGATTCACATTAACCAGAACGGTGAAATCGAAGGACTGTTCTAATCTCCTGTAGGAGCGAGCTTGCTCGCGAATGAGGCCTCATTCGCGAGCAAGCTCGCTCCTACGTCTTGACTCCGCTTCCCGTTTTCTGCAATTCCTTGATGCCCCGATCCAACCCCTCCAGGGTGAGGGGGAACATGCGATCGCCCATGAGCTCGCGGGTGATGCCGATGGAGGGCGTGTATTCCCAGCGCTGCACGGGCTCCGGGTTGAGCCAGATGGCCTGGGGGTAGGTGTAGAGCAGCCGGCCCATCCAGACGGCGCCCGGTTCCTCGTTCCAGTGCTCGACGCTGCCGCCGGGGTGAATGATCTCGTAGGGGCTCATTGACGCGTCGCCGATGAAGATCAGCTTGTGATCGCTGCCGTAGGTGTGCATGAGGTCGTGGGTGGGAACGCGTTCGCGCATGCGCCGGCCGTTGTCCCTCCACACGGACTCGTAGACGATGTTGTGGAAGTAGTAGTGCTCGAGGTGCTTGAACTCGGATCGGGCCGCAGAGAAGAGTTCCTCGCACAGCTTCACGTGCTCGTCCATGGAGCCGCCGACGTCGAGGAACAGCAGCACCTTGACCGTATTGTGCCGCTCGGGCACGAGCTTCAGATCCAGTAATCCCGCGTTGCGCGCCGTGGAGCGGATCGTGTCGTCGAGATCCAGCTCGTCGGCGGCGCCCTGACGGGCGAACTGGCGCAGCCGGCGAAGGGCGACTTTGATATTACGGGTTCCGATCTCCACGCTGTCATCGAGGTTTCTGAAGTCGCGGCGATCCCAGACCTTCACCGCGCGCCTGCTACGCGTGCCGTCCTGCCCGATGCGGATTCCTTCCGGGTTGTAGCCGTAGGCGCCGAAGGGCGAGGTGCCGCCGGTGCCGATCCACTTCGAGCCGCCCTGGTGTCGTTCGCGCTGCTCGGCGAGACGCTCTTTCAGTGTCTCCATCAGCTTCTCCCAACCGCCGAGCGCCTCGATCTGCGCTTTCTCCTCCTCACTCAGGTTTCGCATGCCCTCGAGGCGCAGCCAATCCTCCGGGATCTCCCCGATGATCTCGTCGAAGAGCTCCTGCATGCCTTTGAAATGCGCGCCGAACACGCGGTCGAAACGATCGAAGTGGCGCTCGTCCTTCACGAGGGCCGCGCGGGCGAGGTAGTAGAAGTCGTCGACACTCAACCCCGCCACGCGTTTGGAAAGCGCCTCGAGGAGGCTCAGGTACTCGGTGACCGAAACGGGGAGCCCGGCGCTTCTCAACATCAGGAAGAAGTCGACGAGCATGGTCGGACTCAGTTGCGCCTGCGGTTGAGGAACACCAGCCGTTCGAACAGATGGACGTCCTGCTCGTTCTTCAGGAGCGCGCCGTAGAGCGGCGGGATGATCTTGCCGTCGTCGTTCGAGCGAAGCGCATCGGCGGGAATGTCCTCGGCGACGAGCAGCTTGATCCAATCGAGGAGCTCCGACGTGGACGGCTTCTTCTTCAGCCCGGGGACGTCGCGCAGGTCGAAGAACGCCTCCAGGGATTCTCGCAGGATGTCCTTCTTGAGATCCGGGTAATGGACCCGGACGATGCTGGCCATGGTCTCTTTGTCGGGGAAGCGGATGTAGTGGAAGAAGCATCTTCTCAAGAATGCGTCGGGGAGCTCCTTCTCGTTGTTACTGGTGATGAAGATGATCGGCCGCTGCTTCGCGACGATCTGCTGCTTCGTCTCGTAGACGTGAAACTCCATGCGATCGAGCTCCAACAACAGATCGTTCGGAAACTCGATGTCCGCCTTGTCGATCTCGTCGATGAGCAGGACCGGCTGCACGTCGCTCTCGAATGCCTCCCAGAGTTTCCCGGGCACGATGTAGTTCGCGATGTCGTGCACCCGTTCCTCGCCGAGCTGGGAATCGCGCAGCCGCGCCACCGCGTCGTACTCGTAGAGCCCCTGCTGGGCCTTGCTGGTGGACTTGATGTGCCAGGCGAAGAGCGGGCGGCCCAACGCGAGCGCCACCTCCTCGGCGAGGCGCGTCTTGCCGGTGCCCGGTTCGCCCTTGACGAGTAGCGGGCGGCCCACGGTAATGGCGGCGTTCACCGCCATCATCAGGTCGTCCGTCGTGACGTAGGCGTCTGTGCCCTGGAATCTCGAGTTGCTCATGGGGCGCTATTGTAGTGTATCGAGTGCAATTTTCATTGCGTGGCCCTAACATCCGGAGATCCCCTGGGAGGTCTCTCGAACAATGAGCAGCTATGAGAATTACACGGTCACGTCGGCTCACTACGACGCGACCCGGGGGCCCATCGGCGTCGAAGTGATCCTCGGGTGCCTGGCCCGGAACGGCAGGCCACTCTCGGAGCAGGTCCTGGTCGATGCCGGCTGCGGGACCGGCAACTACTCCGTCGCGCTCCTGGAGCACGTGGCGCGCATCGAGGCAGTCGACATGAACGAGGGCATGCTCGGGGTCGCCCGAGGCAAGCTCGGAGACGCCGAGGAGGCGGGGCGCATCCGGTTTCACCATGCCGCCATCGACAGCCTGCCCCTGGAGTCCGCGAGCGTCGACGCGGTCATGATCAACCAGGTCCTGCACCATCTGCCGGACGACGCCTCCAGTGGTTGGCCGCTGACCCGTAAGGTGATCGGCGAGTTCGCGCGGGTGCTGCGCCCGGGCGGCGTACTGTCGGTGAACTTCTGCAGCCACGAGCAGCTGCGCCGCGGCTGGTGGGTCTACGCGCTCATCTCGGACGTCGTCGAACGCATGATCTACCGTCACGTGCCGCTGTCCGACCTGGAGAGTCTGATGCGCGACAGCGGGTTCGAAGCGGGCCGCCGCTTCGTCCCTACCGACGCCGTCATCCAGGGGAGCAGTTACTTCGACCCGCGAGGGCCGCTGGATGCAACCTGGCGCGCCGGGGATTCCGTGTGGGCGATGCTGACTCCCCAAGAGCTGGAGGGCGCCCAGGAGCTCGTGATCCCCGACGTGATCCGGCGCAACACCCGGAGCCTCCGTCTGAATCTGAAGAAGGCCGAGGGACGCGAGGTCTTCGAGAAGCTGGTCG
>CBDTYP010000080.1:0-10996 GCA_965364645.1 uncultured Gammaproteobacteria bacterium
CGAATGTCATGTTCGAGGCCGGCTCCTGGATCCGCTTGAACGAGATCAGGACATCGTCCGCATTGAAGGGATTGCCGTTGTGGAACGTGACGCCCTTGCGCAGGTTGAAGCGCCAGGTGAGATCGTCAGTCTGTTTCCAATCCGTGGCCAGTGCCGGGTGCAGAGACAGGTCATGGGAACGATGAATCAACCCCTCGTAGAAGTTGTTCTTCATCGTATTGGTCGGTCCCTCGTTGTTGGTGTAGGGATCGAGACCCAGGATGTCGCCCGAGGTCGAATAGCGGAATTCCTTGGCCTGCGCGGTTACACCTACCGCGTACGCCAGGACCATCAAAATTACGGGAAATATCTTCTTGTTCATCAGCCCCTCCAGATTTCGTTGGAATTTTTGAGACAGGGCCCGGCCGGACAGGGCGCCCGGTACCAAAGCTGGGCCCATTTCACCGTACTCGGCGGAGCCTGGCAAGCGCACCGCCGTCGAAACCAGCGCTAAATCAGGTCTTTCCGGACCTCGCCGCCGATCATTACCATGGGAATGGCCTCGCCCTGGCCTGAGAGCAGGCCGATGTCCACGACCGGATCGCCATCAACGACGATGAGATCCGCCAGGGCGCCGGGCGCCACCACGCCGAGCTCACCGGGATGCTGGAGGAGCTCGCCATTTATGGAGGTAGCCTGGCGCAGCACCTCCGCCACCGGCAAGACGTCCGCCCGGATGGCGAATTCCGACAGCTGATGCTCGTGCATGGACCCCAGCAGATCGGTGCCGAAGCCCATCTTGACCCCCGCGGCGCGGAGAAGCTCCAGGGCCTCGAGACCCGCGGCGTGCACCGAGCCGAGCTTGTCGAGGCTCACCTTGGGAAAACCGAGGGCGGCGCCGTGCCTGGACAGGGCGTCGTAGGTGCACAGGGTGGGCACGACGAATGCGCCCTGCTCCGCCGCGTAGGCGGCCGTTTCGGCGTCGATGAGATTGCCGTGCTCGATGGAGCGCACGCCGTACTCGATACAGCGCCGGATGGCCTCCGGCGTGTAGGCGTGGGCCATGACATAGGTGCGCCAGGAGTGGGCCTCCCAGACCGCCGCCCGGATTTCTTCTTCGGAGAACTGTAGCACCCAGGTGGGATCGCTCGGCGACGCGACGCCCCCTGATGCCATGATCTTTATCTGCGTCGCGCCCTTGCGAAGCTCGTCCCGGGCCGCCCTCCTCATCTCGGGAACGCCATCCACGACACGGGAGAACACCCTCGCGCCGAGACCGCAGGAGCACAGTGCATGCTGTTCATAGGGACGGAAATCCCCGTGTCCGCCTGTCTGGGAGAGGGCCCGACCTGAATAGAAGAGCCGCGGCCCGGCGATGAGTCCGCTGTCGATGGCCCGGGCAAGCCCATAATCGGCGCCTCCCGCGTCGCGGATGGTGGTGAAACCCCGCGCTACGGAAGCTTCCAGGAAGCCACGGGCGTACTGGGCGATGAGCGATTGCGGCATGTTCTCTACATTGCCGATGTTGGGGTCCGCCGCGACGGCGTGGAAGTGCGCGTCGATGAGGCCGGGCATGAGCGTGCGGCCCGCCAAGTCCACCACCCGGGCGCCGGACGCGGAGATGGCCGAGTCGGCGACCTCTTTGATGCGCTCGCCTTCTACGAGGACCTCGAACCCTTCGCGGCTCTCCGCGCCGAGGCCGTCGAATAACCTGCCGTTTCGAAATAGCACCAGGGACATGGGACCTCCGGGATCGCCGCTCGGGGACGCCGCATATTAGCCTGGCGCGCGCGGCACGTGCTACGTTTCGACGACCAAAGGGAGAATCGCAATGACCAGGATTAAGGAAATCGGACACGCCGTACTCCACGTGAGCGACATCGACGTCTCCACCGAGTGGTACTGCGATCTGCTCGGCATGCAAGTCGTCCTCGGGTCTTCGCAGTTCAACGCGAACTTTCTGTCCTTCGGGCGCAAGGACCACGACATCGCGCTCTTCCAGAGCGCCGATGTCGAGGGTCACGGCGGGCGCGAGTACAACCACCTGGCCTTCGAGCTCGACGGTGATCTGGAGGATCTCAAGGCATTTCGGCGCACGCTGGTCGACCGGGAGGTGACCATCACGGGCACCGTGGACCACGGGATATCCTACGGGATCTACTTTCTGGACCCGGACGGGCACCAGCTCGAGGTGTTTCAGCAGCGAACCAGCCCCAACGACGACCCGTTGGTGGCGTTCAAAGCCGTGGGCGCGAAGGCGACACCCATTGATCTCGAAACCATGAATGATTGACGACGACCCCGGACGGGCGCGCCGGTAAAACGCGGGAGCGAGATATTCGGGCTATTGCGGAAAGCCCGGAAGAAAAGCGAACCGCCGGCGCCTGCCGGCGGCTCACCCCATACGCATCAGTCCCCTACGGAGCCGTGGTCGATTCGGACACCTTCGCGATCAACGCGGTGGCCTCGTCATTCTGCACGGTATTGCGCAGAAGGATTTCTGTCGACGACACGGTCTTGCCGTAGTACGCGGTATTGCGCGCGAGATCGGGCTGGATCACGGTGCCCTCCGCGCTGATGCCGCCGTACAGTCCGACACCCCGCGAGAAGGATATGACGTCCGTGGTCGCCGCCTGGGCGCCGACACCGACCGGACCGGCCGCAACGGATCCATCACCACCGACCTGAAGCTTGGTCCCCAGCATTGCGAGCATGCTGGCTTCCGACATCATCAGATAGATGACCTCGGACTCCTGGGCGCCGAAGAGCAGGCCAACGCTGGCCGAGCCGACCGTATAGAAGGCTGGCTGACTCCAATCGCCCGTTTCCCGGTTCCGAGCCACGACCAGCCCGCGGCCGCCGGACCCACCGAATATGAACCCGCCCTTGCCGAGGCGCGGCACGATGAACAGCGCGTGCGCCTTGGAGACGTTCTCCCGGTACAACGTTTGCGTCCTGTCGGACCAGAAGTTCTCAAGCGTTTTGACTGCGCCGTCAACAACCACCTGAGCCTCAATGGCTTCGTTGTTCTCCGCGGCTGACGCCGTCATCGTGAAGCCAGCTAATGCTATCAATGCGATCAAAGTGAAGCGCTTGACCTGTTGCATTAAGAATCCCCTGTTGAAATCGATCAATGAAAGATCGATAGAAGTGTAATGCAAAATCGGAAAAACTTCATGTATTCAACGAATTGAAACGATCGATGGTCATGTCTTCGCGATGGTGCCAAAGATTGCACGAGATCCAATTACAAAAAGAATAAACCAACGCATCCGAAACGAAACCGGGAAATAATCGGGTCGCACGCGCTTCACAAACCAAAACACCACCGTCCAACACACGGCAAAGAACGCAACAACCCTGGGCCAGGACAAAATTTCTGGGACTAAATTTCTGGACACCCAAGAACGTAGCTTCTGGACACCCACGAATTTCCTGATTGTTCTTGGGTGTCCAGGAATTCGAAGGGAATTCGTGGGTGTCCAGAAAACTCCTCCAGATAACTCCCACTTCGAGGATTTGTGGGTGTCCATAACTTCTTCCAGAAAAGTCCCAGGGATTTGTGGGTGTCCAGAGCTTGTCTTGGGTGTCCAAACGATATTTGTAGTTGTTATTACAATTTTGTAGTATTTATTACATGCTACCTGAGCGATGGATCTTGTTGATTGCGAGCTTGCCGGGGCCCAGTGGGGCTTTGCGGATGCGGGTTTGGCGGGCGTTGAAGGCTGGGGGGGCCGGGATCCTGCGGGATGGGGTGTATTTGTTGCCGGCCGGTGGGGAGACGGAGGCGTTGGCGAGGGTGCAGGGGGAGCAGATTCGGGAGGCAGGTGGAAGCGCTTATGTTATTGATTTTGCTAGTGATGATGGTAGGCAGTCGGCGCATTTTCGGGGGCTTTTCGATCGATCTGAGGAGTACCGGGGGTGGGCCGAGGCGGTGGGGGGGCTGGTTGGGGATCTGCGGGACCTGAATGAGGTCGAGGGACGCCGGCGATCGGCGCGACTGAGGCGGGAGTTGGAGGCCATCAGCGCCATCGACTACTTTCCCGGCGCGGCACGGGCGCGAGCCCAGGCGACCCTACGGGACCTGGAGGCGGCGGTGAACGGGCGTTTCTCCCCGGACGAACCCGAGCCAATCGACGGTACCGTGCCGTCGAGGGCGCCTCAGGACTTCCAGGGGCGCCGCTGGGCGACCCGCGCGAATCCCTGGGTAGACCGGGTCGCCAGCGCCTGGCTGATTCGCCGCTTCATCGACCGCGAGGCGCAATTCCTGTGGCTTACCCATCCCGCGGAATGCCCCGAAGATGCCGTCGGCTTCGACTTCGACGGCGCCGAATTCAGCCACGTGGGGGATCGCGTCAGCTTCGAGGTGCTCCTGGCGAGCTTCGGGCTCGAGAACGACGCCGCCCTCGCGCGCATCGGCGCGCTGGTGCACTACCTGGACGTCGGCGGCGTCCCGGTTCCCGAGGCGGACGGCTTCGTCACCATGCTCGCGGGCGCGAAGGCCGCCGAGGAAGGCGACGACGCCCTGCTGGACGCGGCGGGCAGGCTCCTGGACCACCTGTACGCCGCCTACGGGGAGGAGCGCGGACCATGACCGATGCCATGCCCGAACCGGATGCGCGCGAGACACCGCCTGCCATCCCGCCCGGCGAGGCATTCCGCTTCTGGCTCAAGCTCGGGTTCATCAGCTTCGGCGGCCCCGCCGGTCAGATCGCAGTCATGCACCAGGAGCTCGTCGAGCGCAGGCGCTGGATCTCCGAGCACCGTTTCCTGCACGCGCTCAACTACACCATGGTGCTCCCCGGTCCCGAAGCCCAGCAGCTCGCCACCTACATCGGCTGGCTCATGCACGGCGCCGTCGGCGGCATCGTCGCGGGCGCCCTGTTCATCCTGCCGTCGTTCTTTATCATCGTGGCACTCGCCTGGGGTTACCTGGTCTTCGGCGACACGCAAGGCGTCGCCGGCGTGCTCTACGGCATCAAACCGGCGGTAACCGCCGTGGTGCTGTTCGCCGCCTGCCGCATCGGCACCAGAGCCCTTCGCAACGCCGTGCTCTGGAGCATCGCCGCCGCGGCGTTCCTCGCGATATTCGCACTCGACGTGCCCTTCCCCTACGTCGTGCTCGGCGCGGCGTTGACGGGCCTCGTGGGCGGCCGCCTGGCGCCCGCGAAGTTCAGAGCGGGCGGCCACGCGGCGGCGGACAAGTCCTACGGCCCTGCCGTGATCGACGACGACACGCCACCCGCCAGACACACGCGATTCCGCTGGAGCCGGCTGATCGCCGCCGCCGGCATCGCGCTCGCGCTCTGGATCGGCGCGATGGCGATCTTGATGGCGACCTACGGCTGGGACGGCACGCTGACCCGCATGGGCTGGTTTTTCACCAAGGCAGCCCTCGTCACCTTCGGCGGCGCCTACGCGGTGTTGCCCTACGTCTACCAGGGCGGCGTCGAGACCTACCAGTGGTTGACCGGCGTCCAGATGATCGACGGCCTCGCCCTCGGCGAGACCACTCCCGGCCCCCTCATCATGGTGGTGACCTTCGTCGGCTTCGTCGGCGGCTGGACGAAGCAGATCTTCGGGCCCGATGCCCTCGCCCTCGCGGGCTTCGCCGGGGCCGCCGTGGCGACGGCCTTCACCTTCCTGCCCTCGTTCCTGTTCGTCCTCGCGGGCGGACCGCTGATCGAGGCGACCCGCCACGAGATCCGCCTGACCGCGGCACTGACCGCCATCACCGCGGCGGTCGTCGGCGTCATCGTCAACCTGGCTCTCTTCTTTGCCTGGCACGTGCTCTGGCCGGACGCTTCCGCCGAGGCACCCTTCGGCGGCGCGTTCGAATGGTTCGCGCTCCTCATGAGCATCGCCGCGTTCGTCGCGCTCTGGCGCTTCAAAGTCGGCGTCATCCCCGTAATCGGCATCTGCGCGGGCATCGGACTCGCCGTGCAGTTCGTCACCTGAGTGGAGGAATCCGGAATGGAAGACACGATCTCACCCGCAGAGCTCGCGGAGCTGTTGGCGAAACAGAGTGACGTCACGGTGCTGGACGTGCGCCGCCGGGAGCACCGCACCAACGTCGCGCACCCAATCCCCGGCGCCGTGTGGAAGGACCCCGAGCACATCGCGCAGTGGTGCGAAGACCTCCCCGCCGGCGGGGAGATCGTCGTCTTCTGCGTCCACGGACACAACGTGAGCCAGGGTGCGCGGGACTATCTCCGCGAACACGGGCATCGCGCGCGCATCGTCGAGGGCGGCATAGAGGCATGGCAGACGTTCAGCACCGGTTCATGATCCCGGCGTTATCCTCGCCACATTACCGACAAGCGCGTCACCGGTGGCGTCCGGCAGTTTTACTGATACGCTGTCTGTGAATGCGAAGACGAAGGACAATGATGCTTCGATTAACTGCCCTGCCCGGCATCTCGGCCACCCTGGCCACCCTGGCCATGTTCGCCGTGTTGGCCACGCTGACAACACCCGTCCCGGCCGACGAGACCGCCGCCCCGGTGCCCTTCGGCCCCGGCGAGTTTCTCACCTACAAGGTGATGCTGGGGATCTTCGACGTCGGCGAGAGCACCATGAAGATCTCCCCGGTCGTGCCGACCCGCGGGGTACCTACCTATCCGCTGGAGTGGCGCATCCACGGCGGCGTCCCCTTCTACACGGTGGACACCCGATTCAAATCCTGGATGGACATCCAACGACTCGTGAGCCTGCGCTTCATCCAGGACCAGCACGAGGGTCACTACACCCGCTTTCGGGAGTTTCAGTTCTTCCCGGAAGAAAGCCGCTGGGAGCGCGCGGACAACGACGAGAAGGGCGCCCTGCCGACGCCGTTGCCCCTGGACGATCTCGCATTCATCTACTTCGTTCGCTCACTGAATCTCGAGGTCGGAAAGGATTACCGCTTCGATCGCTACTTCCAGGAATCCGGCAACCCGGTCATCGTCAAGGTGCTGCGCCGGGATGAATTCACCGTCCCCGCGGGCACATTCAAGACCCTGGTCGTGCAACCGATCATCCGCACCAAGGGGTTCTTCGCCGAGGGCGGCGAGGCGGAGCTGCACTTCACCGACGATCCCCGCCGCATCCTCGTGTACATGAGAACGAAGATGCCCGGCATCAGCCTGACATTGCACCTGAAGAGCATCAGGAACGGCACCCCCATCAACGATTCCGCGACGACCCGCGCGGAGCTTCGCAGCGGCCATCACAACTGAGGAATCGAAGTCCTGCCCATCCGGTTGTACCCTCCGCACCCGGGACTTAGACTCGTGCCCGTTCAACGCGGTGACGGACGGATTACGCCAATGACCTCGAATCGGATTGTGCGAAGCGCACGACTGGGCCTGCATGTGGCGCTCTGTCTCTCGGCATGGCTTGCCGCATCCACCGTACAGGCCGCCGACCTCACGCTCTGCACCGCACGCGCCGACGGCAACTACTACGCCGCCGGAGAGATCATTCGCTCGCGCATCGACGCGGAACTCTTGAACGTCTCACTCCGCGAGACCGCCGGGTCCGTCGACAACCTGGGCAGGCTCGCTCGCGGCGAGTGCGACGCCGCCATCGTCCAGCTCGACGCCTACCTCGTCTACCAGGAGGCGAACCGCTGGAAGCGTCTCGAGCTCGCCCGGCCGAACTATCTCTACGAGGAGTTCGTGCACCTCGTCTGCCGCCGCGACGCCGACCTGGAGAGCATCGAGGATCTGGCGGTCGAAGATGGAAAGCACGAAGTCTTGATCGGCGAGCCCGAAAGCGGCAGCGCCGCCACGTGGCGCTACTTCACCATTCTCAATTCCGGCTACGCCAAGACGCCGGCCCGCCCCGTGGGCGGCGCACAAGCCCTCGCCGAGTTACAGAAACCCGGCGGCGCATCCTGCATGGTCTACGTATCCGGCCTGCGCTCGAAGTTTTCCGAGTCCGTCGCCAACGCCGGCGACACGCTCGTGCTCGTGCCGGTGGACGATCCGGATCTGGACGAGGCGCGTTTCGCCGGCGATCGCATCTATCGCTTCCGCAAGATCCCCGCGGACACCTATCCCGCCCTGGGGGCAAACGCGCGCAAGCGGGATCTCGAGACCCTGACCGTCGGCGCGACACTGTTCGTCACCCAGAGCTGGGCCGAGGACAATTACGACGCCAATGCCTATCTCGCCGAGGTCATCCTGAAGGCGAAATCCGAGATCCTCGAACGCGTCGCGCCCCGCTGACCTGCGCCTGACAGAAGGCCTCCCACACCCGAAATCCCGGTAGACAACTCCGCCTGGACAGCGGGCGATGCAGGTTCTATATTCGTTCTATAGAACGAATGGAGAACGCTGAGGCCGGAGCGCCCCGGTAGCTCCATCCAGACCACCCACCTCATCTGGAGGAACCCGTCATGCGCAACGCGACGTCTTATTTCATGCACGACCAGGCCCGCCACCGGGTCGCCCGTCTGATGGCCGGCCGCGGCCGCCCGAGGACCATGGCATCGCCCATCTGGCCGCTGCTGGCCGTGGTCAGCGCCCTGACGATCATCAATGTCATGACGGCCCTCCCCCAGCTGTGAACACCGCACCCCTCACCCGGCGGCAACGGGAGATCCACGACTACCTCCTCGCCCGCCACGAGGCAGGCGACCCGCCGCCGACCCTGGACGAGCTCTGCGAGCACCTGGGGCTGCGCTCCCGGGGCTCCATGCACGCCCAGGTGAAGGCCCTGGTGGACGCGGGACTCGTGCAGCCCATGAACGGCAAGCAACGGGGCGTCTGCCTGCGGGACCCGACGGAGCACCCGGCGCCGTCCCAGCTCTCCCTGCTCGGCAGCATCGCCGCCGGGCGGCCCATCGAGGCCATCGAGGTACCTGAGCGCATCGACGTGCCGGCGCACCTGCGCACCGACGGCTCGTGTTTCGTGCTGAGGGTAAAGGGCGACTCGATGATCGAGGACGGCATCCTGGACGGCGACTGCGTGGTCATCGAGAGCCGCGGCTATGCCCGCAGCGGTGAGATCGTCGTCGCCCTCATCGACGGCATGGACGCGACGCTCAAACGCATCTACCAGCGTCCCAACGAGGTGGTGCTCGCACCCGCGAACGCGGGGATGAAGGCCATCTCCATGCCGCCGGAACGGGTCACGATCCAGGGCGTGGTGGTCGGACAGATGCGCTCCTACCGTTGAGCCCCGCCCGGATCGCGGCGCCGGCTAGAGCGAGCCCAGCACCAGGATAGCGATGCATGTGGCGAATACGCCGACGGCGGCGTACACGAGCTTGTCGGCGGGCTGGAGGGTGCGCCGCGCCCGGGTCTTGTCGTTCGGCAGCTGCCGGTAGCCCTCGGGCAGCTGCCCCGGGTCCGGCTCCCCGCCGCTCCACTCGTAGGTGTAGCTCTGCAGGACCAGCTGCTGCTCGAGCAGCGATCGGGGCACGTAGCCCTCACCGTAGCTGCTGACGCGTTTCCACATGAAGACGCCCTCCCGCGGGAACTCCGCATGGACACAGGTTGTCGGAGCCATGAGTCTGAGACAAAATTCGCTCGATGTCATTGCAGGAGGGACCATCAATGACCGGTATCAAGAAACTCACGGGCGTCGCCCCAACCGTCGCCATGGCCGTCGCCATGCTCGCGGTCATTAGCGCTCCGGCCCAGGCCTCGGGTCAGCAACCCATCTACCAGGCCTGCCTGGCAAAGGCGCGGACCGCCGACGACCCGAAGCTCGCGAAAGACCAGTGCGTATGGGACCACTGGGAACGGATGGCAGAATACGGCTGAGTCAACCGCCACCGTCCGCATTGACCGTACGGTATTCGTAACCGCTCCGTTCCCCCGCATCCCGCGCGGGCGGACGGCGCAGGCTGTCGACATCCATGGGGCCCCAGAGATTCGGGTCTGCCAGGGCCTCGTCGGGCAATGGCTGCAGCTCCGCTAGAGGATGCCACCCACGCCGGCTTGAAGCATCTCGGCCGGGGGCAGATCCGGCCCTGGATAGCAGGGTCTCGACAACGCGGCCCGCCACCAATCGTCGAGCAGCACGCCGACGCGCTCCCGGGAGAGCTCCGGCGAAAACTCGAGGACTCTCAGCAACGCATCGCGCAGCAGCCCGGGCATTCCGCTCTTTCCATCGTCGCCCCGGAACATGGCAGGATCGAAATAACTCACGCGAAACTTGTCCCGGTAGCGCATCTCCTCGGGCACACCGAACGGCTCACCGACGCCGCTCATGTGGTCCAGATCGCGGCATAGCTCGAGTACCGGAAACGGGGATCCGGCGTGCAGGCTCATGGACACCGACACCTGATCGGGACCGACCGTCACCTCGTGCATCGCGCCCGCGGGAATGAACAGTGCCTGCCCGGCCGCGATCTCGAAGCGTTGCCCCCGGCTCGTCAGCGGCGCGAAACGGTACGCATGATCAAAGAGCGGTTGCTTTCCGCGCGCGTCCGGCACCGGCCAGACTTCGACGACCTTCTTGCCCTTCAGCTGAAACAGCACGCCATCGGCCACGTCGCAGTGGGCGTCGTATACGTGCGCGTCGGCGCTGAACCACATGGTCAGCTTCGCGTGATGTCCCACCGGATTCTGCTCACGCAGGCGCTCGTCGAAGGCATCCATCATGAAACCCTTGAAGGGCAGCGCCGCCGGGTCGGCGACGCGCTCCCCGAAGCTGTCGTGGTGCCACAGCTCCATCGCTGCGTGAGCCGCCGCGCCCCGGGAGATCCCCGTCAACACCTTCCGCACGAGCTCCGGCGCGGCGTCCGGCGCGAGCGAGAGCGCCTTGCCAGGATCGTCGACCTTCGCCCCGAGGGTGCGCGGCATCGCCTCCGCCCGGATGTCCTCGGGGTGCGCCGAGCAGACACCATGCGCCCAGGCGACCGCATCGCCGGGCATGGGAAACTCGGGCGGCAGATCCAGCTGCCGCGCCTCGCGGGTGGACAAACAATCGCCGAAGTCCCGCAACCCGCTCATGGCCGCCGGGAAGCCGCCCGCCAGAAGAACAGCTGCACGAGCCTGCCGTTTTCCAGGCTGTCGCCGAACGA
>CBDTYP010000081.1:0-10989 GCA_965364645.1 uncultured Gammaproteobacteria bacterium
CCTTCCGGATCGCCTCGAGCTCGGTCAGCCGGCTCACCACGTCTTCTTTCAGTGCTTTGATCCGGGGATCGTTTGCGAAACGGGGCGCGTGTTGCTTCTGAATCCGGCGTTCCTCGTTGATGCGGCCGTCGCGCGCGGCGATACGCTCGCTGACGGCGTCGATCTGCCGGTTGAGAGCCTCTCGCGCGGAATTGAACGCCATCTCTTCCCGGGACCGCTCCACCTCGAGTGAGGCGAGCTCCTCTACCACGCTCGCGCGCTCGGAACCGTGGTGTTTCGTGAGCAACGATTCCCGGACCTTCAGGCTCTCCGCGAGTCTTGCGTTATAGGCCTGGAAAGCGTCCTCGAGACTCTTCACCATCACGTAGTAGATGGGACGATTGTCGATCTCCTGCGCCGCGGATGCGAAGGGTAAGGTCGTCGCGATGAGACAGGTGACGGCGAGGCCAATGGCGCCGAGCGATTGCGACGACTTACGCCTGGGACGATTCATTGGCGTGCCGAAAGGTAGCCTTCCCCGAGTAGCGCAGTTGTTCTTGTAGATCGATGGCGGCCGGCACTGCAGTAGTACGCGGCCCGTCGTGATTGAGTCTAGCGAAAGCCCGCGCACAATTCTAACCACGGAGCCATCCGGGCGGGCGCCGATGCCGCGAGCACGCGCGCATTGGCGCAGACGAGAACGGATTCGGACGGGCTCGGGCACGCCATTGGCGGCGGACCAGAGGGCAGTCCGGGCGCGGTCAGGGCGTCGCGGGCTGCGGGGTCGCCGGCACCGCTTCGTGACGGCCCTCGCCGATGCGGAGCAGGCTCGGCAGCAGTATCAACGTGAACGCCGTGCTCACGGACATGCCGCCGACGATGACGGCGGCGAGTCCCCGGTAGAGCTCCGTGCCCGCCCCCGGGATCAGCAACAGCGGCAGCATGCCGAAGATGCTCGTGAGCGTGCTCATGAGGATCGGGCGAAGGCGCAGGCCCACCGCCTGCTCCACGGCTTCGCGGCGGCCCATGCCCAGACGCTCGGCGGCGCGTGTCTGGTGCACGAGGAGAATCGCGTTGTTGACCACGAGGCCCAGCAGGATGATGAACCCGATCATGGTGAGCAGATCCATCGGTTGAAACAGCCCGAGCACGTTGTTCATCAGCCAGAGCGCGCAGACGCTGCCCACCGTCGCCAGCGGCAACGCCAGCAGTACCAACAGGCTGTCCTTGAAGGACCGGAACAGCGCGCTCATGAGCAAGTAGAGAATCACGATGGCGAGCACGAAGCTCCCACCCATGTTCCTGAGCGCCACCTCCAGCTGGTCCGCGGTGCCGGTGTAGCGAATCACGCCGTCCTCCGGCAACAGCGCATTCGCCACCGGAGCGACCCTCTCCTCGATGATGGCGCGGGTCTCCTCCAGGGACATGCCCGGCGGCGGCGTCACCTGCAGGGTCACGCTGCGGCGGCGGTCCAGCCTGCGGATCTCGCTGGGACCGGCGGTGCGCACCACGTTCACGAGCTCGCCCACGGGCAACACGCCGGCGTCGGGGGTGGCGAGCGGGATCGAATCCAGCTGCTCAGGGGTCGCCCAGGGCTGCACCCGCACGATGATGTCGCGTCGCTCCTCGCCGTCGAAGTAGTCGCCCACGAAGAGGCCCTGGCCGAGGGCCCGGGTCACCTGGGCCATGATGTCGCGGTTCCAGCCGGCCTCGCGGATGCGGCGCTCGTTGGGCACCAGGCGGAGCTCCGGCTCCGCCAGCTCGAGCCCCGGGAAGGGCCGCACGTTGGCGTTGGGCAGGGCCTGAAGGGTCGCGCCGTAGGTGGCCTGGGCGGCGAGCAGGACGCTCTCGAGATTTCGCCCCTGGAGGTTGATATCCACCGTACGCCCCTCGCCGAAGCCGCCGAAGAGCGATGCGCGCTTCGCGAACGCCCACGTGTCCGGGAAGCCCCGTACGATCTCGTTGATGACGGGCACCAGGTCGCCCGTATCCGTCTCACGCTCGGCGCGCGCCCCCATGAATACCCCCTGGGGAAAGGCGACGAAGAAGTAGTGCTTGATCTGCGGCTGCAGCTCGCCGGTGATATAGGGCGCGATGCGCGCGGCGATCACGTCACCCATCTCCTTCTCGATGTGATCGATGTTTACCCCGGGCGGCGGGATGATGAAGGCGAATACCAGGTTGCGGTTGCCCTCCGGCAGGTAGTCGGCCTTCGGCGCGAGGAACGCCGTCGCGACGATGGGAAGCGTTATCAGGCCTGCTATCCACGCCCCGCGAAGCCACGGCGTATCCGTGAGGTGCATGATGCCGCCGGTCATGCGCCGCCACCAGCCGGCGTGGCGATCCTCGAGCTTCGCGTGCGCGAGCCATGCGGCGGCGGCCGTCGGGATCACCGTGAGAGCGAACACCAGCGACGCCACTACCGCTACCGCGATGGTGAGCGCGAGATCCGCGAACAGCTGGCCGGCCTCGTCCTCGAGGAACACGATGGGCAGGAAGATGGCCACCGTGGTGGCGGTGGAGGCGAGCAGCGCCCCCCACACCTCGGTGGGGCCTCGCAGCGCCGCCTTGGCCGCGGGCACGCCTTTCTCGCGCAGCCGCACGATGTTCTCGAGCACGACGATCGCGGCGTCGAGCGTCATGCCCACGGCGAAGGCGAGTCCCGCCAGCGAGATGACGTTGAGCGTGCGCCCCGCCATGTCCAGCACGAGGAACGCAGCCAGCACGCTGCCGGGGATCGCAATGGCGACCATCAGGGTGGCGCGGAACTTTCGCAGGAACCACCACAGCACCGCTATCGCCAGCACGATGCCGATGGCGAGGTTGTTGCGCAGCATCTCGATGGATCGATCGATGTACACGGTCTCGTCGTAGACCTGCTCGAAGGAGAGATTGGCGCGCGCGAGCGGTCCCTCGCGCAGCTCGTCGGCGGCCTCCTTCAATCCGTTCATGACGTCCAGAACGTTGACGCCGATCTCGCGGTGCGCGTTGACCGCCATTGCGCGTTCGCCCCGGGTGATCACGAAGCTCTTGCGATCCACCATGCGCTTCTCGATCTCCGCCACGTCCCGCAGGCGCACCGCCTGGCCACCGCGCCAATCGAGCACCAGGTCTCCCAGCTGCTGGGCGTCGAAGGCGCCGGTGAAGCGCACGGTGTAGCGGCGCTTGCCGACATTCGCCTCGCCCCCGGAGACATCCTCGTTGCCTCCGGCGAGGCGGGCGGCCTCCGGCAGCTCGATGCCGAGCATCGCCGCGCGATAAGGATCGAAGGTGATGCGCACCTCCTGCTCGCGCCCGCCGCGCACCTCGGAACGCGCGACGCCGGGAACGCGCTCGAAGCGGGTCTGCACGACTTCCTCGACGAAGTCCTGATAGCTCTGCACGTCCCGGGTGTTGCCGTTGACGGTCTTCAGGATGAACCAGGCGATGGCGCGGCTGCGCCCGCCGACGGTGCTGATCACCGGTTCGTCCGCATCGTCCGGATAACGCGCGACGCGATTGAGCCGATTCAACACCTCGAGAAGACCCCGGGACAGATCGTGGCCGACCTCGAACTCGATGCTGATCTCGCCATGGCCGCGGCGCGCCTTGGCGAGCATCTGGGTCATGCCGGGCAGACCGCGCAGCACCTTCTCCTGGGGCTCGATGATCTGCGCTTCGACTTCCTCCGGCGCCGCGGCGCGCCAGTCGGTGCGGATGGTTATCTCGGGCTTCTCGACCTCCGGCGTGAGCTGCACCGGCAGGCGGATGAGGCTCAACGCGCCGAACAGCACTACCAGCAGCACCGCCACCATGGTCGCGACGGGGTTGCCGAGCGCGAGGTTGGTCCACTTCACGGCTTGGCGCCTGTCTCGATGATGCTCACGGGGCTGCCCGGGCGCAGCCGCTCGCCGCCGCGGATGACGACCCGGTCACCGGAGCGGATGCCGTCCACCTCGATGAGCTCGCCGACGGCGATGCCGGTGTTCACGGGCACGCGCTCGGCGAGGCCCTCCTTGTCGATGCGGAACACCGTGGTGCCGTCCCGGCGCAGCACCAGCGCGTCCCGGGGGATGGCGAGCACCTTGCGCGCCTCGGCGGTGGGTACGGCGACACGCACGTCGGCCCCCACGGGCCAACTGTCGTTGTCGAAGGCCAGGCGCAGCTCGTAGAGCCGCGAGCGGTTGTCGCCCACCGGCACGATCGTGCGCACGGTGCCGGTGCCGTTGGCGGGATTACCCGCGAGGGTCAGAGAGGATCCTTCGTGCACGAACTTCAACGCGCTCACCGGCACCCAGGCCTGGATCTCCAGTGATGCGGTGTCCACGAGCCGCACGATCGCGGCGCCGCTCTCCGCCCACTCTCCGGCCTGCAGCAGGCGCTCGGTGATGACGCCGTCGAAGGGTGCGCGCAGGGTGGCGCGGGCCAGGCGCTCCCGGGTCAGGGCGACCCTCGCCTCGCCGGCGGCAATCTCCGCCTCGGTCATGCCGCGATTGGCGACGGCCTCGTCGAGATCGCTCTGGGGCACCGAGCGCTTCTTGACGAGCGGCGTGAGCCGGCGCACCTCCGCGTTCTGGTAGGCGAGGCGTGCGCGCTCCCGCTTGACCGCCGCCTCATCGGCGAGCAGGCCCTGCTCGAGGAGCACCTCGTCCATGCGCGCCACAATCTCGCCCTTGCGCACCACCGTACCCACTTCCGCGACCCATTCGAGGCGCCCCTCCACCTCCGCGGCCAGGCGCGCCTGGTTGCGGCTGATGACGGTCCCCGGGTACGGGATGACCGGCGCCAGCATGCGCTCGGCGGCGACGCTCACCACCACCGGCGCGGGTCCGCCTCCCTGGGCGAGCGCACCCGCCGCCGCGGCAGCGAGCAAGAGAGCAATGATGAGGTTCAAAAACCGCATAGTCGTTTGAGCCTTCAAACGCCGTTTCGTTCTGTCCCGTGGTCCCTCGCGTTGGGCTTCGCTGCGCTCAGCCCAACCGACAAGACTTCGTCGATCCGTCGTCGTTCGTTCGTGGTCCCGTAGGTTGGGCTGAGCGCAGCGAAGCCCAACATCCAGCAACCGTTAGTAATGCAACAGCGAGTGGATCCTGTAGTTGGTCAGCTTGTCGCGGCCCTTCAGCGCGTCGAGCTCGATCACGAAGGCGCAGCCGATTATCTCGCCGCCGAGCTCTTCCACCAGCTGGCAGCTCGCCTCGGCGGTGCCGCCGGTGGCGATCAGATCGTCGATGAGCAGGATCTTGTCTCCCCGGTTGATGGCATCGGTGTGCACCTCCAGTGCCGCCGAGCCGTACTCCAGATCATAGGAGGCCGACTGCACGTCGTAGGGGAGCTTGCCGGGCTTGCGCAGGGGGATGAATCCCACGCCGAGCTCCCAGGCGGCCAGGCTGCCGAAGATGAAGCCGCGGGCCTCCATGCCGGCGACGGCGTTGATGGTCTCGCCGAGGAAGGGATGCAGCAGCTGGTACACGGCCAGCTGCAGCGCCGACGGATCGGCAACCATGGGGGTGATGTCCCGGAAGATGATCCCCGGCTCGGGGAAGTCCGGAATGTCGCGCACTTTTGCCTTCAGTCGTTCCAACGCAGTACTCCCTCGATGCTGTGATTAGATCGCAATGGCCTTGGACTTGCCGCGGCCCTTCTCCGGGCGCTGCTCCAGGCCCGGAATCGAGAGCGTGTCCTCGTATGCGAAGGGTATCGGGATCGGGACGCCGTCAACACTCACCCGGCCGCTTATGGCGTAGTCGATCGACGGTTCTCCCCGCGCCCCGAGCTCCTGGAGTTGCTCCAGGAGCCGTTGCAGTGTGCTGACCACCTCGACTTCGGCGGTGTTTTCGCCGTATGCGGGAACCGTGAAGGACTTGCCGCTGACGCCCTGGGCGAACAGCCTGTCGTTGACGACGATCTCGTAGTCGAGGCCGCGGATCGTAATGTCCCTGGCGTTCGGATTCTGCACGTGCAGCGTCACGCGGAAGCGCTGCTCGAAGAGCTGCACGTCCGTCGGCTCGATAGCCACGAGACTTACCCGGGGCGGATCGCCGAGCCCGGCCATGGTGGCGCATCCCGCGAGGAGCGCCGAGAGCACAATCATGGTCGAGACGATCTTCATCATGTCGCCGCGGGGATGCCGTGTTCCGCGGTGCTCTTGCGTCCGAACTTCAGGCGCTCGCCCAGCACCAGCAGGCTCGGTGTCAGCACCAGCGTCAACAGGGTCGCGAAGGCGAGGCCGCCCGCCACTGCCGTCGCGAGCTGCGTCCACCACTGGGTAGACGGTCCGCCGATGGCGATGGAGCGGTCGATGAGGTCGATGTTGATCCCGAGCACCATGGGCATGAGCCCGAGAACCGTGGTGATGGTCGTGAGCAGCACAGGGCGCAGACGCTGGGCGCCGGTGCGGACCACCGCCTCGATGGTATCCAGGCCTCGCCGGCGCAGGATGTTGTAGGTATCGATGAGCACGATGTTGTTGTTGACGACGATGCCGGCGAGCGCGATTACGCCGACGCCGCTCATGACGATGCCGAAGGGCTGCCCCGTGACGAGAAGTCCGAGAAGCACGCCGACGGTGGACAGCACCACCGCGCTCAGGATCAGCAGCGACTGGTAGAAGCTGTTGAACTGGGTCACGAGGATGATCGCCATGATGAAGAGCGCGATGCCGAACGCCTTGACGAGAAACGCCTCCGCCTGGCGCTGTTCCTCGTCCTCACCCTTGAACTCGATGGTGACTCGCGGGTCGATCGTCGCGCTCTTCAGCCAGTGCTTGATCTCGGTGACCTTGTCGTCCGGGAGGACGCCCTCCGGAACATCCGCGGCTACCGTGAGCACGCGTCGGCTGTCGGCGCGATTGATGGTCCCGACGCGAGACACGGCGATACGATCGACGAAGTTGCCGATGGGCACGGCGCCGTTGTCGGTGGGAACGCGCAGCCGGTCCAGCTCATCGATGTTTCGATCGCTGTAGGGGAAGCGCACCCGGATCTCCACCTCGTCGTCGGTGTCGTCGGGGCGGTACTCGCCGACCTTGATACCGTTGGTCACGAGCTTGATGGCGTTGCCGACGGCGGTGATGTCGGCGCCGTAGCGGCTCGCCTCGGTGCGGTCCACCTTCACCTGCCACTCGATGCCCGGCATCGGCCGGCTGTCGGTGATGTCGATGAATCCGCCGAGCTCATCGAGTCCGCCGCGTATGGTGGCGACAGCCTCGGGCAGCAGCTCGGGGAAGCGCGAGCTCAGCTGCAGCTGCACGGGCTTGCCCACCGGCGGCCCGGCTTCTTCCTTGCGTGCCTCGACGATGATCCCGGCGAGGTCCGCGGTGCGCTCGCGCACCTCCTCGAGGATCTCCCGCGCCGGGCGGCGCTCCTGCCAGTCCACGAACTCGAGCTGGATCAGCCCGACCGTGTCCTCGGTGACCTCCGCGCGAAACGTCGTGCCGGTGCGCGCGTAGACGGTGGCGAACTCACCCATGTCGAGAAGCCGGTTCTCCACCTCGCGCACCAACGCGTCGCTCTCCTCGACGGAAAGATCGCCCCGCGCGCGCACGTGCAGCACCGCGTTCTCGGGCTCCACGTCCGGGAAGAACTCGACGCCCTTGCCGAACGCGCCGTAACCCGCATAGGCGCCGGTCAGGAGCGCCGCCGCGATCAGCACGAGCTTCACCGGGTGGGTGACGGCGAGCCTGAGGACCTTCACGTAGGCGCCGGTGAGTCCCGTGATGCTGTCGAGATCGCCGCTCTCCGCGGCCGCCAGGTTAGCCGCGTTCTGGGCGCTGTCCGGGGCCCGCCGGCCGATGATGGAGCCGAGCGTCGGCACGAATACGAGCGCCATGAACAGCGACGCGCTGAGGGTGGCGATGAGCGTTATGGGCAGATACTTCATGAACTCGCCGACGATGCCGGGCCAGAACAGCAGCGGCATGAACGCCGCCAGCGTCGTCGCCGTCGCCGCCGTTATCGGCCACGCCATGCGCTTGGCCGCGGCCGCGTAAGCCGATTGGCGAGACAGGCCCTCGGCCATCTTCCGGTCCGCCAGCTCCACCACGACGATGGTGCCGTCCACCAGCATGCCCACCGCCATGATGAGCGCGAAGAGCACGACGATGTTGATCGTGAGACCCGCGAAGGCCAGCACCAGGATACCGGTGAGGAAGGAGCCGGGGATGGAGACGCCCACGAGCCCGGCGGTGCGCACACCCAGCGCGGCGATCACCACGATCATGACCAGCAACACCGCGGCCAGCACGTTGTTCTGCAGATCCTTCAGCATGTCGCGTATCTGCTGGGACTTGTCCTGGGAGAATGTCACCTGGATACCGGTAGGCCAGTTCTCCTGCTCCTCCGCGACAACGGCGCGCACTTCCTCGATCGTGTCGATGATGTTCGTGCCGATACGCTTGGTGACCTCGAGCGCCACCGCGGGCTGACCGTTGACCCGCGCGAACCCGTTGGCATCCTTGAAGGTGCGGTGCGCCATGGCGACATCCTCGAAGGTGACCACCTTGTCGCCGTCGGTCTTGATGGGCAGGTTCAAGACGTCCTGCACGTTCTCGAAGAGCCCCGGCACCTTGACCGAGAAGCGTCCGTGCCCCGTGTCCATGGCGCCCGCCGCGACGAGCTTGTTGTTGCGCGAGATGAACTGGAGCAGTGTCTCCGCGGACTGGTTGAAGCCTTCGAGGCGCACGGGATCGATGATCACTTCCATGAGATCCTCGCGATCCCCCGCGATGTCCACCTCGAGAATGCCGGGGAGGCCCTCCAGCTTGTCCCGTAGATCGCGGGCGTGCTTTACGAGCGTGCGTTCCTCGATATCCCCGGAGAGGGTGACGAGGATCACCGGGAACAGCGCGACGTTGACCTCGTTGACGGTCGGCTCGTCGCTGTCGTCGGGGAGCTCGACCTTGGCGATGTCGACCTTCTCGCGAACGTCGTTGAGCGCCTCGTCGCTGTCGAACCCGGCCTCGAACTCGAGGGTGATGGTGGCCTGCCCCTCGCGGGCACTGGCGCGCATCTCCTTCAACCCCTCCACGTTGCGCAGCTCCTTCTCCATGGGGCGCACGAGGAGGCGTTCCGCGTCCTGGGCGGAAATGCCGTCGTGGGGTATCACGATATAGATGATGGGAATGGCGACGTCCGGATCCGCCTCCTTCGGTATGGTCACATAGGCGACCGACCCGGAGATCAGCACCAGGACGAGGATCAGGAGTACCGGACGGCTACGCGATACGGCGGCGTCGATGATGGACTTCATGCTGGCTCCCGTATGTGCTCAGGCGCCGCGGTCGTCGATCCTGGCTTCCACCCGATCGCCTTCCCGCACGAAACCCTGGCCCACGGTGATCACGCGCACGCGCTCGGGCAGGCCGGACACCCACACGCCATCGACGCCGGCGCGCACGACGTCGACGACGTGAAATTCGACCACGCCGTCGTCGTTTACGCTCTTCACACCTATCTGATCCCGGCCGTTGAGAGACAGGAGCGCCGGGGAGATGTAGTGGGCGGAGAGCTCCTCGGCGGGGATACGCATCTCCGCCGTGGTACCCGACACCACCGCATCGTCGGGATTGTCCACCACGAGCTCGACGCGGAACGTGCGTGTCGCGCCGTCGGCCTCCGAGGCGACGTAGCGCAAAACCCCGTCGAGCTTCACACCGGTGATGAGCAAGGCGCTGCCGCGCGCGCCGACTTCGAGGTCGATGAGCTCCCGCTGGGTCACGTCCCCGGTGACGAGGATCGGATCGAGCTCGATGATGCGCGCGATCTCGTTACCCTCGGAGAGGAAGTCGCCGACTTCGACGGGGCGCGTGTGCAGTACGCCGTCGAAGGGCGCCGTCACCACGCTGTGGCCAATCTCGACCTGGACCCGCTTGGCGGTCGCCCGCGCGGCCTCAAGGTTCGCGCGCGCCTCGGCGACGTTGGTCTCCGACTGAAAGTTCTTGCTCTCGAGACGTTTCGCGGCGTCGTACTGGATCTGGCGCTGGTGCACCAGGGCGCGGGCCTGTTCGAGTCGCGCCTGCAGGTCGCGCACGTCGAGGCGCACGATCATGTCGCCCTTCTCGACCTTCGCCCCGCGCCGCGCGCCGATCTCGATCACCCGGCCGTCGATCTCGGCGCGCAGGGTGACGCTGCGCGACGCCTCGGTCTTGCCGTAGATGATCACGTCGCGGGTCACGCGCTGGGACTCCACCGTCTTGACGCGCACGCTGGTGACGGCGGGCCGATCGCTGCGCGGCGCCTCAACTGACGGATCCCTCGCCGAGCCCGTCGCGCCGCTGCCCGAGAGCAGCCACAGCGTCAGCGCGATCGTGATGGCGATCGCGATGAATAGAGATTGGTTTCGATGCATGAATATCTTCATGGGGGTGTCCTTCCCTGGGATATCGCGTTCAGCCGGCCCTGGAGAGCGGTGCTTCGTCGGCCTGGTCATCGGCCTGGTCGTCTACCTGGGCCGAGTCGAGCCAGCGATCGCGGTTTGCGCGGATATAGTCCCGCTGCGCTTTGAGGGTGACGTGGCCGAGGCCCGCCACGAGATCGTGACTGGGGGAGCGCTGCCCCTCGTCCGCGAAGGCGTTGTCGATGCAGGTGAGCATCTGATCGATGTCGCTTACCCGTTCGTCGAGCACCTCCGCGAGCCGCTCGCGGGTCATCAGGTGGGCGAAGTACATGAGCACCAGGAACTCGGAGCGGACCTTGTGGCGGGGCGGGGTGTCCGCCAGGGCCTGGGCGAGCTGGCCGCGGCCGGACTCGGTGATGCTGTAGACCTTCTTGTCCGGACGCTTGGCCTGGGCGACGTCCTGGCAGCTCACCAGGCCGGTCCGGGTGAGCTCGCTCAGCGCCGGGTAGATGGAGCCGTAGCCGGCGACGAAGAAGTGGGCGAAAGACTCCTCGAAGTGTTTCTTGATCTCGTAGCCGGTCATGTCCCGCAGGGTCAGAACCCCGAGGCAGAGGGTCTTCACATCCATGGTCGCAACGCTCGCTCTAGTTATATCGAAGCGAGATATGCTAGCACGATATATATCGAAGTGAAATAGTA
>CBDTYP010000082.1:0-10935 GCA_965364645.1 uncultured Gammaproteobacteria bacterium
GGGACACGGCGGACATCGCGGGCTACGACGATGCGCTCTGCGCCGACGCCGACATGGTGCACCTGCGGGACAGGATGCGGGTGGTCGGGGACGGCGAGCTCGCCCGGGGCACGAGCGATGTCATCATCTCCATGCAGGACGGCGTCGTCTACCGCGAGTTCGACGATCGCAGCGTGCCGAACGCGGACCTCGGCGCTCAGGGCCGCCGGCTCGAGCAGAAGTTCCTGGCCCTGGCGCGCCCCGTCATCGGCGACGACAACGCCCGCGAGGTGGTCGAGCTCGTGCGGGGGCTCGACGACCTCGACGCCGTAGACGCGATCGCCGCGCGTTGCCGATAGACCACGACGCACACGTTACGCAATAGTTACAAATCCCGTCCACAGGATCGGATCGAATCGCCTCTCGAGCCGATTCCGGGCCCCATTGTGGGAATACTCACGCTCGACCCGATCCAGCCTTTGCATTGACCCCGGGACCGCTCCAGACTTTTCCATGAGCCTCTCACCATCGAGGAAGGTAACCATGGAACAGAAGACCACTCAATCCAGAAGCAGGACTGTTCTCATATCCGGCCTTGCCCTTGGTGTGCTCGCGTTGACCGTTTTCGGTGTTATTGCTGCCAGAGACACGACCCAGTCGAGCAATATCAAGATCAACGTCGGTGAGAACTCCATCGAGATGGGCTTCGAGAAGGAAGGACTGACCCTGCGCCAGATCCTTGACGAGCTGTTCAAGAACGAGACGCAGCGGCGCGAGACCTACGCGTTGCTGCGTGAGTTCAACGAGGTATACGAGCTGAATGATGAGCGTCTCATTCACCGTATCTCCCGTGAGCCTGGCGATACGGCGCTGGCGGATCGCTTCCGCAAGCTGCTTTTCATGCTTCAGGGACCCTTCGATCGAAACTTCCACAAGTACTACGACGTAGAGCAGGAGTCGGTCGTCGAGGCCATCGCGAGTCTCGACTACGACCACAAGGTGGCGAAACGCATTCGCGATCTGCGTAGCGAATCCAAGGGTCCCTTCGAAGAGCGCATCAAGCCGGTGCGCATCGGGATCCTGGAGGACGGCAAGATCGCGAAGGGCTACGCGGCAGTCTGCCGCAACGGTGACTACTACCGTGAGCAGATTCACCTGTTCGAGCCGAACTACGAGAAGATCATCACCGTGAACGCGTTCGAGCCGAGGCCCTGCCCGAGTGTCGACCCGACCCGGGAGGACGCCAATCCGCCACTGGTGCGCATAAGCCGCGCGGATGCCAGGCGTTTGTTCGGCGATCGCTCCCTGGCGGATATCGAGTCGGGCTTCGCCCAGATCACCTGGAAGCCGCCCGTAGTGGAGCCGGCCCAGGAGCTCGCGTCAAATCAGGGATGAAGGAGTACACACCATGAGAAACATCATTCGGACACTGATCGTGCTTGCGGGCGTCACAATCGCCTCCAACGCGCATGCGGCCTGCTACTACAACGGCACGGGCTACAGCTCCGGCACCCAGATCGGATCCCTCGTCTGCACGCCGAGCGGCCGTTGGCAGAAGCCGTAGTCAGGCCAGAGTTAGACGTTGGTCTTTCGGAACGGATGCTGCGGGTAGGTGCCGAGCACTTTGAGCTTGGTGCAGAAGAACTGCAGCTCGTCGAAGGCGTGGGCCACCCGCGTATCGGAGGGGTGGCCCTCTATCTCGGCATAGAACTGCGCGACAGTGAAGCTCGCGTCGACGATATAGCTTTCGAGCTTGGTGATGTTAATGCCGTTCGTGGCGAATCCGCCGAGTGACTTGTAGAGCGAGGCGGGAATGCTGCGGACCTGAAAGACGAGGCTCGTCATGCAGGCGCCGTCTCGCGGATCCGGCTCGATCCGCGATCGAGACATGACCACGAAGCGCGTGGTATTGCCCAAGCGGTCCTCGATGCGCGTACGCAGCGTCTCCAGGGAATAGATCTCGCCGGCAAGCGCGGAGGCGATGGCGGCAACCTTCGGGTCGCCCCGCTCGGCGACGTCCCGCGCGGCGCCGGCGGTATCCGCCGCGTGCACGGCCTCCACGCCGAGCTCCCGTATGAGACCCCGGCACTGCGCCAGCGCCTGGGTGTGGCTCTCGATCCTCTCGAGCCCGTCCAGGGTCGCGCCGGCGGGCGCCAGCAGGCAATGCTGCACCGGTTGGAAGTGCTCGTTGATGATATAGAGGCTGGATTCCGGCAGCAGGTGGTGCATGTCGGCGACCCGCCCGCCGAGAGAATTCTCGATTGGGATCATGGCGAGCGACGCGGCGTCGCCGGAGACCGCCGCGAAGGCGTCCTCGAAGCTCTCACAGGGAACGGGCTCCAGATCCGGGTAGGCCTCCTTGCAGGCGAGATGGGAGTAGGCGCCTGGCTCACCCTGGAACGCGATCTTCCTGTTGCTGGTCATTGCCGCCCTCCGGGCATCCGGGAACGGGCAATTATAGAGCAGGCCCCGAACGCTGCGCGAAATTCTCTTGCCGCCGTCCATATCCCCGGACATGATGGCCATCATGGAGGTCATCGCGTTCAAACCGAAGCCTTCCCGCCCCGCCCCCAAGGGCACCACCGGGGCGACGGGGTGGCTCCGCGCTCACCTCTTCTACTCCTGGTGGAGCACGGTCCTGACCCTGGCGCTCGGCTACTGCGTGGTCAGCTTCGGCCTGGATCTCTACACCTGGGGCGTCGCCGATGCGGTCTGGGAGGCGGATTCCCGACGGCAGTGTCTGGACGAGAGTCCCCACGGCGCCTGCTGGGCCGGGATAGGCCACTGGTTCAATGCCTTCCTCTACGGCCGTTACCCGGTGGCGGAACGCTGGCGGGTCGATCTCACCTTCGCCGTCGTGGTGCTGTGGCTGACACCCCTGTGGATGGCCCGAGTGAGCGGGAAGCCTGTCATCGGCGGGACGGCGGCGGCGATCTTTCCCTTTCTCGCCGCCTACCTGCTCGCCGGCGGCGAGCGCGGTTGGATCCAGCAGGTGATGGTGCCCCTCGGCATCGTCGCGTTCGTGTTGATATGGCTGCACGTCGCATCCTGCCGGTGGACGGGATCGTCGCTGGCGGCGCGGCTCTATCGCGTCATCGGCGTCGAGGAGGCGAGCGAGCGAAGACAGCGGATCGTCTTCGTCAGCGTTTGCGCCCTGCTGACCCTGCTCGCCGGGGTACTCATCTCCGGCTGGTCGCTCGTGTACGTCAAGACGAATCTCTGGGGCGGGCTGCTCGTCACCTTCCTGGTCGCCGGAGTCGGCATCGCGGTCTCGCTCCCCGGCGGCGTCGTCGTCGCGCTCGCACGGCGATCGCGCATGCCCTTCCTGCGGGCCTGCGTCATCGGCTACATCGAGGTGGTGCGATCTGTGCCGCTGGTCACGGTGCTGTTCTTCGCCGTCACCATGACGCCGTTGTTCCTGCCGCCGGACGTCGTGGTGGACAAGCTGGTGCTGGTGCTCGTGGCGGTATCGGTTTTCGCCACGGCGTACATGGCCGAGGTCGTTCGGGGCGGCCTGCAGGCGGTGCCCCTCGGTCAGATCGAGGCGGCGCAGTCCATCGGTCTCGGCTATTGGAACCTGATGCGCCTGATCGTCCTGCCCCAGGCGCTGAGGCACATGATCCCCAACATCGCCAGCCAGTTCATCGGCCTGCTGAAGGACACGACCATAGTGGCGATCGTGGGTCTCTACGACTTCCTGCTGATGCTGCGCGCGTCCAGCCAGAACACGATCTGGATAGGGCTGCACATCGAGCCCTTCGTGTTCGGCGGAGCGGTCTACTTCTGTCTCTGCTTCGCGATCTCCCGCTACAGCCGAAGGCTGGAGCGAAGCGGGAGCCGCCGGGTGAACGCGCCGGTCAACGCGGACCTGCGCTGAGGCCGGCGACGAGCTCGCCGATGGCCAGCGACGACGTGAGGCCCGGCGACTCGATGCCGTAGAGATTGATGAGGCCCGGCACGCCGTGCTCGTCCGCGCACTGGATGTAGAAGTCCCGCGCCGCCTCGCCCCTGCGATAGAGCTTCGGCCTGATTCCGGTGTAATCCGGTTGCAGCGCACCGTCCGGCAGCTCCGGCCAGTACCGGCGGATGGAGGCATAGAAGGCGTCGGACTGGGCGCTGTCCACGTCGTAGTCGATCGTGTCTACCCAGTGCAGGTCGGGTCCGAACTTGCAGCGACCGGCCAGATCCAGACCCACGTGCACGCCGAGCCAGGCCGCGTCAGGCATGGGATAGATGAGCCGCCGGAAGGGGCAGCGGCCGGTCAGCTGGAAATAGTTACCCTTGGCGGGATAGAGCGGCGGGATGGTCTCCGCCGCGAGGCCGCGGACGGCCCCGGCAACCGACTGGGCGCCGAGGCCCGCGCAGTTGATCAACGCGGCGCAATCCAGCGTCATGGGGTCGTCGCCGCCCGCCTCGACCCGGAATCCGTCGCCGCGCACACCCGCGCCGGCGAAGGGGGTGCCGACGGCGATCACCGCCCCGTGCTTCTCGGCGTCTCCCTGCAACGCGAGCATGTACTCGTGCACGTCGACGATCCCCGTGGAAGGCGACAAGAGTGCTCCCTCGCAGCGCACCGCGGGCTCCAGCGCGCGCACCTCGTCGGGACCCAGGAACTCGAGATCGTCGACGCCGTTGCCGATCGCGCGCTTTCTCAGTTTCTCCAGCGCCGGGAGCTGTGCGGCGTCCGTGGCGACGACGAGCTTGCCAGTGCGCGCGTGGGGGACGCCGTGCTCCTCGCAGAAGCGATACAACGCATGCTTTCCGGGGACGCAGACCCGGGCCTTGAGGCTGTCGTTCTCGTAGTAGATGCCGGCGTGGATGACGCCGGAGTTGCGTGAGCTCACGCCGGATCCGATGTACGGCTCCGATTCGAGCACGACCACCTCGCGCCCCGCCGCCGCGAGCGCCCGGGCCACGGCGAGCCCGACGGCGCCGGCGCCGACGACGATGCAATCGACCCGTTCCACCAGACGATCTCGCGTCCCCGCGTACGCTCAGCCGCGACCGACGAAAGGCATCTTGGTCGCCATGACGGTCATGAACTGGACGTTGGCTTCGAGGGAGAGGCTCGCCATGTAGACAACCGCGCTGGCGACATTGTCGACATCCATGGTTGATTCGATCTCTATGTCGCCGTTGGCCTGGGGGACGCCCTCGGTCATCCGCTGCGCCATCTCCGTGAGAGCGTTGCCGATATCGATCTGCCCGCAGGCGATGTCGTGTTTGCGCCCGTCCAGCGAGATACATTTCGTGAGACCGGTGATCGCGTGCTTCGTGGCGGTATAGGGAGCGGAGTTGGGCCTCGGCGCGTGGGCCGAGATGGAACCGTTGTTGATGATGCGCCCGCCCTTCGGACGCTGGCTCTTCATGAGCTCGATCGCCTGCTGCGCACAGAGGAAGGATCCCGTCAGGTTGATGTCGACCACGGACTGCCACTGCTCAAAACTGAGCTCCTCCATCGGGATCCCCGGCGCATTGATACCGGCGTTGTTGAACAGGACATCCAGGCGGCCGAACTCCGCCCTGGTCTTCTCGAACAGGGCGGCGACCGAGGCGGGGTCGCTCACATCGGTCGGGACCACCAGCGTCCGGACCCCCGACGCGGCAGCCTGCTGCGCGGTCTCCCGCAGGGGCTCCTCGCGCCGGCCGGCCAGCACCGTCGCGTAACCCGCCCCACAGAGCCCGAGCGCCACCGATCTGCCAATGCCGGATCCTGCCCCCGTGACCAAGGCGATTCTTTCCTGCGAAGCCATTGTCGGTCTCTCCTTCCTCTAGTTCGAAATCGATCAGTCGCGCTTCACGCGTACCAGCAGCAGCAGCGGCAGCGACGCGAAGCACACTATTGCATACATCATGAACGCATTGTCGTAACCGATCATCTGGGACTGGCGATCCACTTCCCTGCCGATGCGGGACAATCCCTCCACGGTCTCCATGTCCCAGGCGCCCGTGATCTCCGGGAGTCGCGCGGATTCCTTATAAGGGCTTATGTGCTCCGCCAACTGCGCATAGTTCATCCTGGCGGTGCGCACGACCACCATGAAGCTCAACGAGATGAAGATGCTGGTGCCGAAGTTGCGCAGCAGATGGAATATCGACGAGCTCTCGGCCATGAATCTCTGCTCCAGGGTGGCGAAGCTCATGACCACCAGCGGTACCCACATGAGCCCGCTGCCGATGCCCTGGATGACTCCGGCCGTCGCCACCGCCTCGGGAGAGACGTTGACGTTGAACGAGGCCATCATCAAGCCGCTGATCCCATTCAGGACCATGCCGACGAAGAAGGTGAGCCGGGGATCCACCCAACCCAGGCGGCCGGCGGTGAAAAACCCGATGACCATGCCTAAGCCGCGCATGGCGAGGAGCAACCCGATCAGCGAATCGGGATACCCCTTGAGATTGTGCAGCAGCGGAGGCAACAGAGTAATCGGCGTGAAGTTCAGCATGCCGTAGACGAAGACGAGAATCAGGCCGACGGAGAAATTGCGATCCCTGAACAGCTGCGGATTCAGGAACGGCGCATCGCTTGTCGCCGTGTGCACTATGAAGAGGTAGAGACCGAGCGCGGCGCCGAACGCGCAGAAGACGATCTCCCGGGAGGCGAACCAGTCGAGCCTTTCACCGCGATCGACCAGCAGCTGCAGGCAGATGATGGCAAAGGAGAGCGCGAGGAAACCCGTCCAGTCGAGCTTGGTCGACTGCTCCTTCGGAACCCGTTTGATGAAGGTGACGACGAGCAGAAACGCGATCAAACAGAGCGGCACGATCAGGTAGAAGACCCAGCGCCAGTCGTGAGCCTCGGCGAAGTAGCCGCCGAGCGCCGGTCCCACCGCCGGGCCGACGACCACCGTCATGCCGAAGAAGCCCTGGGCCATGGCGCGATCCTTGCCGGCGAAATTGACGAGCAGAATCGACTGCGAGAGCGGCACGATGGGTGCGCCGAAGGCTCCCTGGGCGATTCGATAGAGCAACAACGTCTCCAGCGAGGTGGCCGTGGCGCAAAGCAGCGTGCTCACAGCGGGCGTTCGCCGAGGCGGCCCACCAACCAGCCGGTCATGGGCGTGACGACCGCGGTGGCCACGACGTTCAGGGTTACGACCCAGGCGATCTGGTCCGGGGTGGCGGAGAGCGCGCCCTGGAGCTGAGGCAGGGCCACGTTGACGATGGTCACCGTGAGCGCGTACAGCATGGTGCACACCGACACCGTCACCAGGATCATCGCCTTGGCCACCGAGGTCCGCCCAGGCGCAGGCTCCATCGGCGGCGCGTCGGGGCGTGCCGCACCTTCCGTGTCGGAGGATGCTTTCATAGAGGTGACCGGGCGAGTTCCTGCGCCCGCGTATGATAGTGCAAGGCGCGGCCCCCGGACCAACGAGGCTGTTGGTCAGGGTCGGCGGGCGGCGAAGGGCGTGGGGACGGGTGAGTCGGAGCAATCGTCCCTAGCGCACGGGATCTCGCGGGGCGACGGGACCGAGAATCGGATGGGGCCGAGGACGATGGGCGCCGGGCTCACGGCCTCGCCGGCGAAGAACGCCCCCATGCGGTCGCGCACTTCTCTCCCCACCTCCAGGAGATCGTCGTGTCCGGCATTCATGAGGACGACGTGCTGCGCGTTGCCGAGAAAGGGCAGGAGGCGCTGGGCCTGGCTCATGGGTGTCTTGGTATCCAGCTCCGCGCTGAACATCAGCACCGGGACGCCGGATCTCGGCGGTTCACGGAAGCCAGCGCCGAGGTTCGGCACCTGCCAGGCGTCGCATGCCTCAGGCAGCGCGGGATGAAACGTATGCCCGAGGACGCAGTAGGACGGCACGTAGTCCCGGGGCGACGGGTCGGCGGCGGCGCAGACCGTGGCGTAGTGCTGGGCGGCGCTGCGCATTGCCAGCGGTCCCCTGCGCATCCACAGGATCCCGCGCAACCGATTGCGCAGCTCCCGATGCAGCCACTCCTGGTCCGTGCCGCTCAGGAGCGCGCGATTGAAGCGGGGCAGGATCGCGAGCTCCCTGCGGATGCCGAGCCGGGTCACCATCTGACGTCGATAGGCGAGCTCGTCGAATACGAAATGGTCGGGTTCGCCGTCCTCCGCGTCGGGGATCGACACCCGCACCGGATGCGCTCGCAGCTTCGCAATGACTTCCGCGGTGGATGCGACCAGGTCGGGATAGACACCGGCGGCGGCATCCTCTTCCAGGAGCTTCGCCGCGCGTCCCAGCACGCGGTCGTGATCCATGGGGTTGCGCAGGGAATCCGCCGTGCCCATGACGCCGAGCAACACCGTGCGTGAGAGTCTCTCGGAGTGGGAGCGCAGCAGCTCCAGAGCGATCTGGGTGCCGTAGCTGAAAGCGACCACGGAGAAGCGCTGGTACCCCAGCGCGTCGGCAACCGCGACGACGTCCCGGGCATAGGCGACGGTGTTGTAGCCGGCCAGATCCACGCCCTCCGCCTGCCAGGCGCGCCTGCAGGCGGCGAAGCGCTCCCGGGCCGACGCGATCAACCGGCCCCGCTCCAGCGGCGCCGAGATGGGTAGATCCCAGCGCTCGTCGCAGTCCAGCCGCGGGCGGCTGAAACCGGTGCCACGCTGCTCGACAATCACGAGATCGCCGAAGGCCCTGAGCGGCAGCATCCACTCGGCGTTGCCGGCGAAGGAGCCGATGCCGGAAGCACCGGGACCGCCCGCGATGAAGAAAATGGGAGGGCCCGGAGCCTCACCGGTGGCGGGCAAGCGGCCGAAGGTGACCGATATGGGCCGGCTTCCCGGGACTGCCCGATTCTCGGGCACCTCCAGCTCGCCCCACTGGCCCGGTATCCGACGCAGACCATTGAGGACGAAGTGATGCCGTTCGAGAGTGAGCCCGCCGCCGGTGTAGGTGCCCGGGGCCGGGGCGGCAGTGGCGAAAGAGCCGCCCGCAAGCAGGGCGCACAGGGCGAAAATGCGGGACTTACTCGCGAAAAGCGCGACGGGGCGGGATCTCACACGGGCTCCGGGATTCGGATGTTGCTCTACTGTTCTCTCGGTCGCTCCTCGCGCTTACTTTAGGAACGCCGTGCCCGTAGGAGCGAGCTTGCTCGCGAATGAGACCCCGTTCGCGAGCAAGCTCGCTCCTACAGGTGCCGAGAACGGGCTCAGAGCCTGTTGTCGCGCAGCCACTCCACCGCGTCGGCGAGGGCCTCCCGGGCCGGCCGTGGTGAATAGCCGATCTCGGTCTTCGCCTTCTCGGACGAGAAGAACATGAACGTCTTCGACATCTTGATTCCGTCGACGGTGACCAGGGGCTCGTCCCGGGACCCGCGCATGCGCGCCACGAACTCCGCGACATAGGCGACCGGCAGCACGGCGCCCCGGGGCAGGCGGATCCGCGGCGGCGAACGGCCCACGAGCGTCGCGATCTCGGCCAGGATCTCGCGCAGCATCATGTCCTCGCCGCCGAGCACGTAGCGCTCGCCGATGCGCCCGTGCTCGTGGGCCTGCACGTGCCCCGCAGCCACGTCGTCCACGTGCACCACGTTGAGCCCGGTGTCGACGAAGGCCGGTATCTTTCCCCGCGCCGCCTCCTCGACCATGCGCCCGGTCGGCGTGGGGCGGATGTCCCGGGGTCCGATGATGGTCGATGGATTGACGATGACGACGGGGAGGCTCTCCTCGCGAATGAGCTGCTTAACGTCCTCCTCGGCCATGAACTTGGAGCGCTTGTAGTGGCCCGTCATGTCTTGGATGGTGACGGGGGTCTCTTCGTCGGCGGGTTGTCCGGACGGTTCCCGGCCCAGGGTGGCGACGCTGCTGGTGTACACGATCCGCTCGGCGCCGGCGTCCGTGGCGAGCCGCAGGAGATCACGGGTAGCGTTGACGTTGGTCTCGTAGATCTCATCCGGGTTCTTCGCCCACAGGCGGTAGTCGGCGGCCGCGTGGTAGAGCGTCCGGCAACCCTTCACGGCGTTGCGCAGAGACGCCGGATCGCGCAGATCGCCCTCGGCGACCTCCACGTCGAGGCCGTGGATGTTGCGGCGATCGCTCTCCCTGCGCGCGAGCACCCGCACCGACTCCCCCCGATCCAGCAGAGCACGGGCTACGGCGGAACCGAGGAAGCCGGTGGCGCCGGTGACCAGGATCGTCATCGAAATTTACCCATGGGATCTGTCGTCGGTCCGCGTGAGAGGCCGGTAATCGTGCCAGCTCGTGCCTTGGATTAAAACACTCCGCGGGCTCGCGCGAAACACTCCGCGGGCCTGCGCGTGCCCGAATGCCGCTTTTCCCGGGGCGTCGAATTCTATATTCTGCTCGGCGCGCGGCGGGCGGCTTCCCGGACGCTCGCGCCCCTGAGGACCTGCCCAGCGTTGAGTCACATGACTTCCGAGCCATCCGAGCCCGGCTTTCGACCACCGATTGGCTCCATCGACGAGCATCTCGGCCGCCTGGCCGCCGGGCTGGTCGCCCGCGTCCAGCGCCATGCCGGCGCCGTGATCGCGCTCTTCCTGATCGCGACCCTCGGCATCGGCGCCTTCGCGGCCGCGACGCTGGGAATCAACTCGAGCGAGATCGACATCTTCTCCAAGGATCTGCGCGTGTTGAAGCTTCGCGCGGACTACCTGGAGAACTTTCCCGAGCTGCGTGACCCGATCGTCGTCGTCGTCGATGCGGTGACGCCGGATCTGGCACACGACAGCGCGGCCCGGCTCGCGGAGCGGCTGCGGAGCGAGCCCGAGCTCTTCCCGGCCGTCTACCAGCCCGATGGGGGCAGGTTCTTCGACGAGCACGGCCTGCTGTATCTCGACGAGTCCGAGCTCCAGGACATGGTCGACCGGCTGTCCCTCGCCCAGCCGTTCCTCGCGAGGCTATCCCGGGACCAGAGCATCGGCGGACTGCTCACCATGCTCGATGAAGCCGGTAAGGCGGCTGCTTCCGGTCAGCTCGAGCAATCCATGCTCGAAGATACGTTCGGGGCGATCAGCCGGGCGATCGAC
>CBDTYP010000083.1:0-10680 GCA_965364645.1 uncultured Gammaproteobacteria bacterium
CGGCGCGGCATCGAGATATTGGGAAGACTCGTACACACGCAGCTGGCGGCGCGCGCACCCCGTGCGGCCCGCGATACCAGCATTCACGTTTGAGAGGAGGACGATACAGTGGCTAAGTCGAAAGGCAAGAACGGAAACGGTAAGAGCAAAGGTAACGGCAATGGGGCGAAGCGCGACGACGCACGCTCATTCGAGATCAAGGTTGGTCTCGCCGAGATGCTGAAGGGCGGCGTCATCATGGACGTCACGACCCCGGAGCAGGCGAAGATCGCCGAGGACGCGGGCGCTGCCGCGGTGATGGCGCTGGAGCGCGTGCCCTCGGATATCCGCAAGGAGGGCGGCGTCGCCCGCATGTGCTCCATCGAGGTCATCGAGGGCATCCAGAAAGTGGCCTCCATCCCGGTCATGGCCAAGGTGCGCATCGGACACTTCTCCGAAGCCCGGGTGCTGGAAGCCCTCGGCGTCGACTTCATCGACGAGAGCGAGGTGCTCACCCCGGCGGACGAGGCACACCACGTGGACAAGCACGCCTATCGCTCACCCTTCGTGTGCGGCTGCCGGGATCTCGGCGAGGCGCTGCGGCGCATCGGCGAGGGTGCGGCCATGATCCGTACCAAGGGTGAGGCCGGCAGTGGCAACATCGTCGAGGCGGTGCGGCATCTGCGCCAGGTGATCGGCGACATCCGCGCGCTCACCGTGCTGCCCACCGAGGAGCTTCCGGCTCGCGCCAAGGAGCTGCGTGCGCCCGTGGAGCTGGTGCGTCAGGTGGCCGCGACCGGCCAGCTGCCGGTGCCGAACTTCGCGGCCGGCGGCATCGCGACTCCCGCGGACGCCGCACTCTGCATGGCGCTCGGAGCAGAGGCCGTGTTCGTGGGCTCCGGTATCTTCAAGAGCGACGATCCGGAGAGCCGCGCCAGGGCGATCGTCCGGGCGACCACCCACCATCGCGATCCGATGGAGGTGCTGGCGGCGTCTCGTGGTCTCGGCAACGCGATGCCGGGGATCGAGATGGAGACGCTCTCGGACGAGCAGCGCATGGCCAACCGCGGCTGGTAAGCGGCGACCGCGCCATAACCGCAGCCATAGCACGATGATCGCACGCGTCGGCATCCTGGCGATACAGGGAGACGTCGAGGCCCACCGGCGCATGCTGGAGGGCCTCGGTGTCGACGTGTGCGACGTGCTCTCGGAAGACGACCTCCAAGCGGTCGATGCGCTGGTGATCCCCGGCGGCGAGAGCACCACCATCGCCAAGGGCATCGATCGGCTCGGGCTGCAGGAGGCGCTGCGGGAACGCATCCGCGAAGGACTGCCGGTGCTCGGCACCTGCGCGGGTGCGATCCTGTTGGCCCGGGAGGTGGAGAATCATCCGGTGCCGGTGCTCGGTGCCATGGACGTCACCGCGGTGCGCAACGCCTACGGCACCCAGGTGGATTCCTTCGCCGCCCACGTGGATAAGGACGTCTCACCGGGATTGGAAGATCTCCGGTGTGTCTTCATTCGCGCACCCCAGCTCACGAACCCGGGCCCCGGCGTCGACGTGCTCGCGCGGGTAGACGGCCAGCCGGTGCTCATGCGCGAAAAGAACGTCATGGCCGCGACGTTTCACCCGGAGCTTACGACGGACGCCAGAGTCCACGAGTTGCTGCTCGGAATGGGATAGTTCCCGGTAACTAATCCGGGCTGTGCAGATACATCACGCTGAACACAGCCCCTGCCGGATCGACAACCACCGCGAACCTCCCGGGATGAATGTCCTGAGCCGGGACGATCGAGCGCCCTCCCAACTCTTCCACGCGAGCGACGGTAGCGTCACAGTCCGCGACCGAGAAGTAGACGCCCCAATTGGGCGGAACATCACCCATCTCCGCCATCCACGGGATCATGCCTCCATTGATGCGACCGCCGTTCATGATGCCGTAGTACTCGACAGGCGCATCCTCCGCGGCATTGATGTCCCAACCGAACAGCGCCGAATAGAATGCCTTTGCATTCTCGACGTCTTTCGTCAAAAGCTCGTTCCACGCGAATGACACCGGCTCGTTCACGAGTCCGGCGCCGACATGATCGCCGGGTTGCCAGATGGCGAAGTGAGCTCCTTCCGCGTCGGTCAGGAACGCCATGCGACCGGCGGTCATCACCTGCATGACCGGCATGGTGACCGCGCCGCCGAGCTCCTCGGCTGTCGCCGCCGTCGCATCGGCGTCGTCGACGGTGACGTAGCTGTTCCAGAACGCGGGCATGCCGCCCGTCTTCATCTCCTCGCTCATCTCGCCGAGGCCCGCCACGGGGAGGTCCCGGGACTTGAACTGGGTGTAGACACCACCCTGATCGGTGGGAAAGTCAACGTGAGTCCAACCGAAGAGCGGGCCGTAGAACTCCTTCGCGGCGGAGGCATCCGGCGTCATCAGATCGACCCATGAAAACTGTCCGTGCTCGTACTTGTCCAGTGTTGCCAATTCCTTGCTCCTGCATCATTCCATGCGGGCTGTCAGAAAACTGTGGAACCTGTAGACGTCGTGACTCTCGACGTTCGATAGACCGGCATCGCGCATCTGTCCCGCGATAACCCGCGTCGGCACCCGCCGTCCCCCCGGGGGACAGATGTCGTTGTCCTCGTCTTTCCAGTCGATGATGGCGAGCGTGCCGCCGGGGATCAGGAGGCGGCGGCATTCCGCGAGCAGCGCCCGGGCGTCGTCGAGCTCGTGATGCACCTGAGCCATGATGACGAGGTCGGCACCTGCGTCCGGCAGCGGGATGGCGGCGGGCTCCATCGCGAGGGTGCGCAGGTTGGTGAGCCCCTCCCGGGCGGCCTCCTCAGCCAAAAGACCCAGCATGCCGTCGAGGATGTCGCAGCCGTATACCATCGTGTAGGGGAGGCGCCGCGCGAAAGGCAGCGCGAGGAAGCCCACGCCGGTGCCGACGTCCACGATGATCCCTGACTCGACGGGTGTCGCTACGTTCCAGACACGGTCCGGGTCCAGGTAGGTGAGCCGCTCCGGGCTTCGCAGGCGCTCGATGCGGCCCGGGTCCATGCCGAGTAGATCCGCCATGGGGACGTTGTCGCACAGGCGTCCCGGGAAGACAAGACAGTCCTTGGCGCCGGCCGCGGCACAGGCGTAGAATCCACCGGCCGTTTTCGACCCATGAGGCCCGAGGGCCGGAAAGCCGGAGTTCAGCATGTCGCAATCACTCAACAGCGCCGGATCGATTGAGTCCCCCGCCAATCCGATGATCACCTTCGGCAGCCGGGTGCGCACCTCGCCCTTCTTCGCGTCCACGCGACGCTACGGATGCAAGGCCTACTCCGTCTACAACCACATGTATATGCCGCTCTACTACGAGAGTCCCGAGGCAGACTACTGGCGGCTGGTAACGGACGTTACGCTGTGGGACGTCGCGGCCGAGCGTCAGGTCGCCATCAGCGGCCCGGACGCGGCGCGCTTCATGCAGTACCTGACGCCCCGGGATCTGTCCCGCTGCGCCGTCGGTCAGTGCAAGTATGTTCTGCTCACCGCGGACGACGGCGGCGTCGTCAACGATCTCCTGCTCCTCAAGCTCGCCGAGGATCATTACTGGCTCTCCATCGCCGACTCCGACGTGCTGCTCTGGGTAAAGGGTGTTGCGTTGAACGCCGGCTTCGACGTGCGCATCGAAGAGCCGGACGTGTCGCCCCTGCAGGTCCAGGGACCGCGATCCACCGAGACCATGGTAGCGGCGTTCGGTGACTGGATAGAGACGCTCGGGTTGTTTCGATTCAAAGAGACCGAGCTCGACGGCATCCCCGTGGTCGTCTCCCGCACCGGCTGGAGCGGCGAGCGCGGCTACGAGGTATTCCTGCGTGACGGCCGCTACGGTGACGCGCTCTGGGAACGGATCATGGAGGCCGGGCGGCCATTCAACATCGGTCTCTGCGGCCCCTCGTCTATCCGCCGCATGGAGGCCTGCCTGCTCTCCTACGGCTCGGACATCACACTGGAGACCAATCCCTATGAGGTCAATCTCGGGTGGCTCGTGGATCTCGATCAGCCCGCGGACTTCATCGGCAAGAAGAGTCTCACGCGAATTCACCGGGAAGGCGTCAAACGCCGCCTCGTGGGCATCGAGCTCGACGGCGATCCGCTGCCTGCGCCCAACGAGTCGCCCTGGACCGTGCGCGCCGGGGACGACGACATCGGCCGGGTGACGAGCTGCGTCTATTCGCCGCGGCTCGAGAAGAACATCGGCCTCGCACTGGTCGACATCGGCCACACGGATACGGGCTCGCGTTTTACAACCGTCTCACCATCGGCGAAGCTTGCATCTGTCGTCGTGCAGACACCATTCGTGCCGCACCGACTGAAGTAGTACACGCAGCGAGGAGTCCATGACGGACGACAGGCGTGCCTGGCCGCCGAGCTTGTGGGCCGAGACCGCGGCCCCGGGGCCCGACTGCGCGCCGCTTGTGGGCGATCACCACCCCGACGTCGCCGTCGTCGGCGCCGGCTTCACGGGACTCTCCGCGGCCCTGCACCTGGCCGAGGCCGGGCACGCGGTTCGCGTCGTGGAAGCCGCGCAGCCCGGATGGGGCGCATCGGGCCGCAACGGCGGCCAGGTCAATCCCGGCTGGAAGCTGCTTCCCGACGAAGTCGAGGCATTGCACGGACCCGAGCGGGGGGCACGCATCAACGAGATGGCGGACGCCGCCTGCGATCTCGTGTTCCATCTCATCGAATGGCACGGCATCGACTGCGACGCCGTACGGCCGGGCTACGTGCAGGGCGCCCAGAGTCAGCGGGGCATCGCCTTCCTGGAGGACTGGACCCGGCAGTGGTCCGCGCGGGGCGCTCCCGTGGACCTCCTCTCCCGGCGCGAGACCATGGATCTCCTCGGCACTGACACATATCTCCGCGGCCTACTGGATCGACGCGGCGGAAACATCCAACCCCTCGACTACTCGAGGGGCCTGGCCCGCGCCGCCCTCGCCGCCGGCGTCGTCATCCACGGTGACTCGCCGGCACTGTCGCTCACACGCCTTGCAGATGGCTGGAAGCTCACGACCCGTGAGGGATCCTTGAGCGCCGGACAGGTGCTTCTCTGCACCAACGGCTACACGGATTCCCTGTGGCCAGGACTCGCCGCCACGGTAGTGCCGGTACCGAGCTTCGTCGCCGCAACGGAGCCCCTGGGCATGGAGAGACTCGCAGCGATTCTCCCTGGCCGCCACGCAGTATCCGAGACCCGGCGAATTCAGGTCTACTACCGGATGGATGCCGATGGACGCTTCGTCATCGGCGGGCGCGGAAATCGCTTCAACGCCGAGCAGATGGGCGACCCGGCCTATGTGCAGGCGGAGGCCCGCCGCCTCTTCCCCATTCTCGACGGCGTGGACTGGCAGTTCCACTGGGGCGGATACACCGCCATGACTCTTTCCCATACGCCGAAGCTCGTGGGACTGGCGCCCGGGCTCTATGCCGGCATGGGTTACAACGGCCGCGGCGTCGCCATGGCCACGATGATGGGCAAGCAACTGGCCGCGGTCGTCGCGGGCGAGCAGCCGCACATGCCGGTCGAGTCCATGCGCCGGATCCCGCTCCACGGACTTCGACAGGTGGGCCTGAGCTATCGCCTCATCGCCGGGGCGCTGCTGGATCGCCGGGAGCATCTGTCCGAGCGGCGGAGCGGAATGCGCTTGCTGGAAGATTGAGGTACGCAAAGTTGACTTGAATCAATCTGTTCCGACTCCCGTGAACAGACACGGCTGGGTTAGAATCGGCGATGCACCGGTAACCAGACGAGGGAGGAATCATGAGCGTAGTCAATTGGTACGTGGAGGGTGTCGAGTACTCCAACTGCAATTGCGGCTTCGGGTGCCCGTGTCAGTTCGAGGCCTTACCAACCTACGGCGACTGTCGCGGCGTCGAGGTGATCCGGATCGATAAAGGTCACTTCGGTGACGTGGACTTGTCTGGCCTCAATGTCGCCATGCTGTACGCTTGGCCGGGCGCCGTTTTCGAAGGCAACGGCGAGGTACAGGTAATCATCGACGAGCGCGCGGACGAGAAGCAACGTCAGGCCATCGAGACCGTCATGCATGGTAAAGAGACCGAAGAGGCGGCGACCCATTGGTGGGTGTACTGCACCATGTCGGAAACCATCCACGAGACCTTGTATAAACCAATCGAGTATACGGTGGACATGGAGGCGCGCACTGCGCGCGCGGTGATTCCGGGGGTGGTCGAATCCACCGGCAGCCCCATTCGCCCGCCACACGGCGGTGGCGAACACCGAGCGCGTATCGACATCCCGAACGGCATCGAGTTCGAGTTCGCCGAGATGGGAAGCGCCAGCTCGAAGACGGGCGGCGACGCCTCGATTACCCTGGATCTGAAAAACAGCTACGGTCAGTTCAACATTCTGCGCCACTCCGGCACGGGCATCGTGCGCGAGTGAGACTGGCGGTGGAGTCTGCGCCGAGCCCCGTCGAGAAGGTTCTCCGGCGCGACCGCCAGATCGTGGTGGCCATGCTTTTGGCGGTCGCCGCCCTCGCCTGGGCTTACACCCTGGCCGGGGTGGGGATGGAGATGAACGCGCTCGAAATGACCTCCCCGGCATCCACACCGACGATGAAGGGCGATACGACGACGTCGATGTCCATGCCGCAATGGAGCGTTGGTCACGCGGGTGTCATGCTGGCCATGTGGTGGATGATGATGGTCGCGATGATGCTGCCGAGCGCCGCGCCTACGATTTTGCTCGCCGCCGCGCTCAATCGCCGCTCGAACGCGGACCGCCCGCCCTACGGTCCGGCGGGCTTCTTCACGGCCGGTTACCTGCTGGCATGGCTTTGCTTCAGCGCGGTCGCGGTCGTGGCCCAGTGGAAGCTCGAGAACAGCGGCCAGCTTTCCGCCACGATGCAGATCACGAACGCTCATTTGACGGGCGCGCTGCTACTTGCGGCAGGCTTGTGGCAACTCACCCCAATCAAGCACGCGTGCCTTCGTCACTGCCGTTCTCCCGTAGACTACCTCGTCCGCCACCGGCGTCCGGGGAACCTCGGCGCTCTCGTCACGGGAATGGGGCACGGGACCTATTGTCTCGGCTGCTGCTGGTTTCTGATGGCGCTGTTGTTCGCGGGTGGGGTGATGAACCTCTACTGGATCATCGGGCTTGCTCTCTTCGTGCTGGCGGAGAAGATGCTCGCAGGTGGAGTCTGGTTCGGTCGTTTGTCGGGCGTGGGGTTGATCATTGGGGGCATCGCGACACTCCTGCTTTGATTACACATGCCAGGCGCCTCACGCACGATTAGCGCCACTCCTCACGGGGGAGTACGCGAAATGTATTGGCGGAACAGCGTGGCTTCACCGCGGTCACATCGGTTGACTTATCGTCTCATCACATGTGGACTACTCGAACTGGCTTATGGTCGCCGCTTTCGGCCGGGAGGATTCCATGACACACAGTGGCGGTTGCCTGTGCGGCGCGATTCGATTCGAGGCCGTGGGTGAGCCGACAGTCGTCCTACACTGTCATTGCGACCGCTGTCGGCGCTTCTCCGGCGCGGCGTTTCTCACCGGGATCCTGTTTTCTTCCGGCTCCGTCAGCTGGGCGACGGAGAAACCGGCTCTCTACCCTTCGTCGCCGGATGTGGATCGAGGTTTCTGTCCGCGTTGCGGCAGCTCTCTGACTTTCCAGCGGCCGGGGCGCATCTACGTTCTGGTCGGTAGCCTCGACGATCCCGACAGCATCGATATGAGCGAGGCGCGAACGTGCGAGGCGAATCATGTGTTCGCCGCAGAGAAGATCTCATGGATTCACGTCGATGACGATCTTCCGCAATTCGATCGTTACCCGACTTAAGCGAAGGCGTGGGCGACGAACAAGTCTCGTCGGACGATTCCTTCGGCCACCGCGTCGACGTTTCTGTTTCTTCTCACGATCAGCTCATCGAACTCGGCTTCTCCCAGCAGCGCGATCATCTCGTCCGCCCGTGCCTCCACTTCGCGGATGTACCGTCTCCCGGTCTCTTCGTAATCGCCCGACGCGGTAATCTGTTCCGAGACGTGCCAACGGGTCTCCGCGAGCATTTCCGGATACCCGCACTCGGCTTCCACGTAGGGGGGACCGGAAGCCACGGCACGCGCATGATCGGCGGCGGAGAGGTCGGGCGCGATGGAGATTACCGAGAATGCCATATTTCCACCGGGTCGGATGACGCGCCGGCACTCGTTCAAGACCTCGCGCTTCGGCTCCAGGCAACAGAGCACGTCCGAGTGACTGATGGCATCGAAGTGCGCGGATTGGAAAGGGAGAGCAGCACCGTCGGCGACGGCGAAGGAGACTTCGCCGGTGACCGGCTCGGCCGCTACTCTGTCGGCGGCGATACGGAGTCCATCGTGGGGGATGTCCGCCAGCGTGGTGTCACAGCCGCTTTGCTCGGCCAGGTAGAGTGCGGGCCACCCCGAGCCGGCGCCGAGCTCCAGGAGCTTCGTGCCCTTGCCGAGTCCCAGCAGACGAGCCATCTGGTCGGCCTCCGCCCGGGTCGTCCAGCTCGTGCCTCCGTAGTCACACCCGCAGACGGCGCGTTCGAGCTCGAGATACACCGGTAGTTGCGCGCGCCGGTACTGGCCGGAGAAATCCTCGCTGAGCGCCTTCTCTTCCGCGCTGCGTGCCATCGCGCACTCAGCGGTTGGCCCGCGCGAGCACCGCGTGCAGCAGCACGTTGACGGACGGGGTAGTGTAGCCGAGCTCGATGTGCTCGTTCTCGTTGTGGGTGATGCCTTCCTTGCAGGGGGAGAAGAGCAGCGCCGTGGGGGCCACGCGGGTCATGTGGTAGGCGTCGTGACCCGCCTGGCTCAGCATCTCCTGGTACGGAACCTGAAGCTCGTCGGCGGCACCTTTTACGAGTGCGATGCACGCGTCGTCGAAGACCTCGTTGCCGAACTCCCAGGTCTGCACGACTTCCGCGTCGACATTCGCCCGCTCGCAGCAGTCTTCTACGGCCGCCCGCATGTCGGATTCCATGGCGAGGGTCGTGTCCCTGTCCGGATGGCGGAAGTCCGCGGTCACCTGGGCGTAATCCGGCAGGATGCCGGGCTTGTTGGGCCAGACCTTGATGCGTGACGAGGTGGATTTCCCCGGCGGGTGCTGCTTCCAGCCGATGTCGTTGGCGGCGACGATCATCATCGCCGCGCCCACCAGCGCGTTCCGGCGTTTGTCCATGGGCGTCGGGCCGGAGTGGGCGTTCTCTCCCTTGATCTCGATCACCATGCCGCGGGTGAAGTAGCCGCCGGAGACGATGCCCAGCGGAATCCCCCGGGCTTCGAGCTCGGGTCCCTGCTCGATGTGCAGCTCGAAATAGGCATCGATGTCGCGATCGCCGACCGGGGTCGTGCCGTCGTAGCCGATGCGTGCGAGCTCCTCGCCGAAGACGAAGCCGTCGTCGTCCTCGCAGTTGAGAATCCAGTCCACCTCGTGTACGCCCGCGAAGGCGCCGGAGCACATCATGGGCGGCTGGAAGCGGGCGCCCTCCTCGTTGGTCCAGCAGACAACCTCGATGGGGCGCCGCGTGCGGAGATCACCGTCGTTCAGCGTCCGCACGACCTCGAGCCCGGAGAGGACGCCGAGGATGCCGTCGTACCTGCCGCCCGCCACCTGGGTGTCCAGGTGGCTGCCGACGAGCACCGGCGGGAGGCTGTCGTCCTCGCCGGCGCGCCTGGCGAAGATATTGCCGAGACGATCGACACTCACGCTGCAGCCGGCCTCCTCGCACCAGGACACGAACTGGTCGCGCATGTCCCTGTCCGCATCGGTGAGTGGCAACCTGCAGAGTCCGCCCGCGCGGCCCGGCCCGATCTCGCCGGAGCGCGTCAGCGTCTGCCACAGGCGCTCCCCGTCTATCTGGAGAAGATTCGCTCTGTCGCTCATTACTTATGCATGCCGTTGTCGTCAGCCCAGCTGCGGCTTGGTCTTCGCCATGCTGTCCCGGGAGTCGATGCGCTCCCACCAGGCCCTGAGTCCGGGCTTATCTTCGAGGATGATCTTGCTCTCCGGAGTCGCAGTGAAGTACGTGAATACGGGCGCCAGGTGCAAATCGGCGAGACTGAGTGCGTTTCCCGCCAGGTATTCGTTGTCGCCGAGCAACCCTTCGATCGCGGTCATGCTCTTGTCGACTTCCGGAAGCGCCGCTTCGATGATGGACTCGTCGGCCTCGGCACCGAGAATCGGCTTGATGAGGCGTTCGGTCACGAGTCCGCCCACCGTGCGTGGATAGGCGTACGAATCGACGATCGAGATTATCTGCGTCATGCGCGCGCGTTGCGCCGGCGTCGCCGGCTGCAGGGCCGGGCCATCGAAGGCCTCGTCGACATAGCGCAGAATAGCCGGCGTCTCGTAGAGCTCGAGGCCGTCGTGCTCGAAGGCCGGCACCTTGGCGAAGGGCTGGCGCTCCAGGTACTCGTCGCTGAAGCCGCCGCTGATGAAATCCACCTCCACCAATTCGTAATCGACGCCTTTCTCCTCCATGGCGAGACGCGCCGCGCGCGTGTAGGTGCTGTAGCCCGGACCGTAGAGTATGGGTTTTGCCATCGTCTCTCTCCCTCGAGTGGTTTTGGTTTTACTCCGGATGCTGCCCGCCGATTATACGTCCGCCACCCGCATCAGTACGATTCCCAGGGCGACCAGGATGGCGGCCCCGATGCG
>CBDTYP010000084.1:0-10622 GCA_965364645.1 uncultured Gammaproteobacteria bacterium
GCTCGTCCGCCGGGCGGCTGGTGCAGATGCCGAGCACGTCGATGGGCGCCTCCCGGATATGCAGGCCCGCGAGTAATCCGGCCTGGGTGCCAGCGCTGCCGGTGGCGAGCACCACCTGGCCGATCGGCAGCTTCTGTGCCTTCGCCTGCTCAAGCAGCTCGAAGGCGCAGTCCACGTAGCCCAGCGCACCCAGTGCGTTGGAGCCGCCGCTCGGAATGATATAGGGGCGGCGCCCCGTCTCGCGCAGCTCGGCGAGCAGCGACTCCGTCGCCACATCCAGGTCCGACTCCTTCGGCAGGTGGTGCACCTGCGCGCCGAAGATGCGATCCAGCAACAGGTTGCCGCTTCCCTTGTAGTCACGATCGGTGTCCACGGCGATGTCCTGGAGCAGGAGATGGCAGGACATCCCGAGCCGGGCTGCCGCCGCCGCCGTCAGGCGGGCGTGGTTGGATTGCACGGCCCCTACGGTGATGATGGTATCGGCGCCCTGCTGCACGGCGGCGGCCATGAGAAACTCGAGCTTGCGGATCTTGTTGCCGCCGCCGGCGAAGCCCGTGCAGTCGTCACGCTTGACCCAGATGGAGGGGCCGCCGAGGGCCTCGCTCAAACGCGGGGCGGGCTCCAGCGGCGTCGGCAGGTGCGCGAGGGGTCTACGTGGAAAGTCGGCCAGGGGCACGCTGCAACTCCGCGATGGCGCTAACCGGCGTCGATCTCAGTGCTCGAAATCCGGCAGCTCGCCGTCCATGAACCAGTTCTCGACCTCTGGATCCCACCACCAGGTCACTTGCTGATACACGCTCTTCACGCTCAGGGTGTCCTCGAAGTAGTAGTCGAACTTCGTCGTCATGAGGGCCTCCTCGGATTCCTCGGAGGCGGCGTCGATGGCGTAGTCGTAGTGGGTGACCTTGAGTCCCTCGAGCTTCGAGAGGTCCGGTGGATCCACCTTACCCTCCCGCGGCCGGATGAAGCTTGCGGCGGCGCCGAAGTCGCCCCAGCGTATGGCGTGGATGTAGGAGCGGACGGCCTGATCGAGCTTCTTGTGCCGGTCCTTGTGCTGCAGGTCGGCGCAACCGGCGAAAAGACCTGCCAACAGCAGCAGGCTGGCGAGGGAAGGTAGTAACCGGACGATGCTCATGGGGCCTCCAGGCGGCGTGGATGTTCCATTAGCGGGTAAGGATAAGACATGCGGGCGCTTCACGCATCGCCCGGGACCGCTGTCCTCCGTGCCGCGGGGCTCAGTGTTCGCGGGTCGCGCTGAAACGCACCTCGGGCCAGCGCTGGATGGCCAGGTTCAGGTTGACCATGGTGGGCGCGAGGTACGCCAGGTTGCCGCCGCTGTCCATGGCCAGACGGTCCATGTTCCTGGTGCGAAACTTCGCCAGCTCCTTGTCGTCCTCGCACGCGACCCAGCGCGCCGTGGTCACGTCCACCGCGTCGTAGCTGCTCTCGACACCGTACTCGTGCTTGAGACGGTGCGCGACCACATCGAACTGCAGCGTCCCGACGGCGCCCAGGATGACGTCGTTGCCGGCCAGGGGACGAAACACCTGGGTCGCGCCTTCCTCGCTCAGCTGATCCAGGCCCTTGTGCAGCGCCTTCATGCGCAGCGGGTCGCGCAGCACTACGCGCCGGAAGAGCTCCGGAGCGAAGTTGGGGACGCCGGTGAACTTGAGGGTCTCGCCTTCGGTGAAGCAATCCCCGATTCTGATGGTGCCGTGGTTGTGCAGGCCGAGGATGTCACCGGGATAGGCGTCGTCGGCCTTCTCCCGATCCCGTGCCATGAAGGTGATCGCGTTGGCGATCTGCACGTTGCGTTGCTCGCGCACCTGGAAGATCTTCATGCCCGGCCGGTACTTCCCCGACGTTACGCGCAGGAATGCGATGCGATCGTGGTGCTGGGGATCCATGTTTGCCTGGATCTTGAATACGAAGCCGCTGAATTTCTCCTCGTGGGGGTCGACGCTGCGCTCCTCGGCATCTCGCGGGCAGGGGGCGAGCGCATGTTCGACGAAGGTGTCGAGCAGTTCCTCGACACCGAAGTTATTGATGGCGGATCCGAAGAACACCGGTGTCAGCGCCGCCTGCCGGTAGCGGCCGGCATCGAATGGATGGCTCGCGCCGCGCACGAGATCCACCTCCTCGCGGAGCTCGTCGGCCTGGCTGCCCAGCTGCTCGTCGAGCAGGGGGTTGTCGAGCCCGCGCACGATCTCGCCAGTCTGGATCTTGCCGCCGTGGCGGGCCGAGAACAGGTGCACCTGGTCGTCCATCAGATGGTAGACGCCGCGGAAGCGTTGCCCGCTGCCGATCGGCCAGGTGACCGGCGCACACTGGATCTTCAGCACCGACTCCACCTCGTCCATGAGCTCCACCGGGTCGCGGCTCTCGCGATCGAGCTTGTTGACGAAGGTCATGATGGGTGTGGTGCGCATTCGGCACACTTCCATCAGCTTGATGGTGCGCTCCTCGACGCCCCTGGCACCGTCGATGACCATGAGCGCCGAATCCACCGCGGTCAGGGTGCGATAAGTATCCTCGGAGAAGTCCGCGTGCCCGGGGGTATCGAGCAGGTTGATCACGTGGTCGCCGTAGGGGAACTGCATCACCGACGAGGTGACCGAGATGCCGCGCTGCTTCTCCAGCTCCATCCAGTCGGAGGTGGCATGGCGCGCGGCCTTGCGGCCCTTCACGGTCCCGGCGAGCTGAATCGCCCCGCCGTAGAGGAGCAATTTCTCCGTCAGGGTCGTCTTGCCGGCATCCGGGTGGGAAATGATGGCGAAGGTCCGCCGCCGGTCGGCTTCTCGAGCGATTTCCGCATTCATAAGGGGCCGCGATTATACGCGAGAAAATAGGGGTCAGAGACGTATTTTCCGATAGAATCCCGCCCGCCCACCGGACTGGAAGCATGGACCCGAGCAAAGCCCTCTCCGTCAGCGATCTGCGCAAGACCTACGCCAACGGCCTCAAGGCCCTCGATGGGGTGAGTCTGGACGTGCAGAAGGGGGAGTTCTTCGCGTTGCTCGGACCCAACGGGGCCGGCAAGTCCACGCTCATCGGCATCATTTGCTCCCTGGTGAACCGGGACGCCGGACGGGTCGCGGTCTTCGGCGACGACCTCGCCATGGACGCCGGCCGGGTGAAATCCCACATCGGACTCGTGCCCCAGGAGTTCAACTTCAACATGTGGGAGACGCCGTGGGCGATCCTGTTGAATCAGGCGGGCTACTACGGCATCGATCGCGCCGCCGCGAAGCCCCGGGCGGAACGCTATCTCCGCGAGCTCGGCCTCTGGGACAAGCGTTTCGGCCGGGCGAGAGAGCTCTCGGGCGGCATGAAGCGCCGGCTCATGATCGCGCGCTCCCTTGTCCACGAGCCGCCCCTGCTCATTCTCGACGAGCCGACGGCGGGCGTGGACATCGAGCTCCGCCGCTCCATGTGGGGCTTTCTCCGGGAGATCAACGCCGGGGGCACTACCATCATCCTGACCACTCACTATCTCGAGGAGGCCGAGACCTTGTGCGAGCGCATCGCCATCATCGACCACGGCAAGATCGTCGAGGTCGCCACCAAGAAGGCGCTGCTCAGCAAGCTGCACCAGGAGACCTTTCTGCTGGACGTGTCGCGACCCGTCGGCGAGCCCTGGCCGTCGCACTATGCCATTCGCATCATCGACGACACGACTCTCGAGGTAGACGTCACCAAGGATCAGGGGATCAACGGCGTGTTCGCGGAGCTCTCTCAGATGGGTATCGAGGTGACAAGTATGCGCAACAAGGCGAATCGACTGGAAGAGCTGTTCATCCGCATGATCTCCGATAGCGCCGAAGACCGAGACGCGGAGACCGAGCTCGACGAAGAGGAAGCCCGCGGCCGGGGGGAGGGTTTACGGCAATGAGCACCGCACACGTCGGCCTCGTCGCCTTCCAGACAATTCTCGGCAAGGAGATCAGGCGCTTCACGCGCATCTGGACGCAGACCATCCTGCCGCCCGCAATCACCATGTCGCTCTATCTGATCATCTTCGGCAACCTCATCGGCAGCCGGGTGGGCGAGATGGGCGGATTCCCCTATATGGACTACATCGCGCCCGGCGTGATCATGATGGCGGTTATAACCAACTCGTACTCCAACGTCGTCTCGTCGTTCTTCGGTGCGCGCCACCAGCGCTTCGTCGAAGAGATGCTCATCTCTCCGACACCACACGCCGTCATCCTGCTCGGCTACGTGGGCGGGGGGGTCAGCCGCGGGCTCGCGGTCGGACTGGTCGTCACCATCGTAGCGATGCTGCTGGCGGATCTGCGGCCCCACAACCTGCTCATCACGGTGATGGTCGTCTTCCTCACGTCGGTCCTGTTCTCATTGGCGGGTTTCATCAACGCCATGTACGCGAAGAGCTTCGACGACATCGCCATCGTGCCGACCTTCGTGCTGACGCCGCTCATCTATCTCGGCGGGGTGTTCTATTCCATCCACCTGCTCCCGGAACCCTGGCAGACGCTGTCCCGGCTCAATCCCATCCTCTACATGGTGAACGGCTTCCGCTTCGGCATCCTCGGGGTGAGCGACATCCCCGTGTTCGGCGCGCTGGCCATCATCGCGGTATTCGTGGTGGGCCTGTTCCTCTACGCACTCAACATGCTGAACAGAGGAGTCGGTATCCGCACGTAGAACGTAGGTTGGGCTGAGCGAAGCGAAGCCCAACATCCAACCCTCAATTCAACTCCCGACTCAACATCGCGAGCTTCCTTCCCAGTCCCCACCGATACCCCCCCAGCGCCCCGGACTTGCGGATCACCCGGTGGCAGGGGATGAGGTAGGACACCGGGTTCGCCCCGTTCGCCGTACCCACCGCCCGGGAGGCGTTGGGCTTGCCGATGCGATCGGCGAGCGCCTGGTAGCTGGTCACCGCCCCGGGCGGGATGCGCAGCAACGCCTCCCATACCTGGATCTGGAAAGGCGTGCCGTGGAGCAGCACCGTCAGGGTGTCGCCCCTGCGCGGCGCGAAGATCCGGGAGGCGAGCGCCGCCCCGGCGCCCGCGTCATCCAGCAGTCGCGCCTTCGGCCAGCGGGCAGCCATGGAGGCGAGGGCGCTCTCGTCGCCGTCTCCGTCCACGAATGCGAGGCCGCAGATGCCGCGCTCCGTGTGCATGAGCAGGCAGGGCCCGAAGGGGGAATCGTGGACGCCGTGGCGGATGACGAGACCCGCGCCGCCGCGCTTGTACTCGCCCGGCGTGACGCCCTCCACGTTCACGAAGAGATCGTGGAGCCGGCCGGGGCCCGAGAGCCCCGAGGAGAAGGCCGCGGCGAGCACGCTCTGGGACGCGTCGAGGCTCGCCTTGGCGCGCTCCAGGGTCAGGTACTGCACGTACTTCTTGGGGCTCAGTCCCACCCAGCGGCTGAACAGGCGCTGGAAGTGATAGGGACTCGTGCCGGCCCGGGCGGCGATGTCCGACAGGGTCGGCTGCTCCTCGAAGTGCTCGGAGAGCCAGGCGAGGGTGTCCGCCATCCGCTCGTAGTCCCGGCATCGGGATGTGACGTCGGCCGGCGCGGGGGCCGCATCCTGTACCGTTGCGCTGCTCGTGCCGATCATGTTCGGCTCCTCGGGTGATTGTGGACCGGAAGCCATGTTAGCGGCGGCCCGGAGGCCCACCCACCCGAAAATTGCGCAATCTCACTCCCCCCGTGGGCGGCAGCCTCAACGGCTGAACAGGAACCTCTCCCGCACGAGGAACCCGCGCCGCTCCAGCTGGCTACGTGCGGCATCGCTGCCGATGCCCACCATCAGCAGCTCGCGCAGCTTGAACGCATTCTGGTCGGCGAACTTGGCGAGGCTCGTGAACACACGGTCGCTCTCGGCGCTCCACCATACGAGATCGAAAGGCAGCACCATTACCATGTTAGCGCTGCCCGTCGTCGCCATGAGCACGGTGCCTCCGGACACGAGCCCCGTCAGCCGCTCCGTGTTCTCATGGTAGTAGGCGAGCATGCGCGCCATGCGTGTGTAGCCGAGCGCGGAGACCTCGTCTCTCGCTCCCAGAGCCGAACGCAACAAGGCGCCGCGGTTGGAGACGCCGTTCATGTACACGAGGTACGCGGTGATCTCGGTCTTGTGCCGCGGCGAGAATGCGGGGTGACTCAGGAAGGCGTGGTAGAGCTCCGGGTCGATGCCCATGGCCTTCAGCGCCGTCTCGTTCTGGACGTACAGCTCGCGCACGGTCTTGCGGGCGACGGACGAGCGCACGGCGAACTCGAGGCGGCCCTTGTCCACCCTGATCTCCGGCTTGTTGGGCAGCGCGACGGTGGCCATGCCCGCGTTGCGGCTGCCGCCGCCGCGGGCCCGGGCGAGGGTGTCGAGGAAGGCCTGCACCCGCGTGTTGGAAGAGTAGATGTCGAGATCCAGCTGCATGGCGACGGCGCGCTTGTGAGATGCCAGGATCGGATCCGACGGCACCCAGCTCTCGTACATGTTCCCCCCGCCGGCGCCGCCGGGGATCTGGCGCTGGCGTTTGGATTTCCTTTCGAGATCCTCGACCGCCTGACCCACGTTGTTGTTGATGTACTGGTTGTATTCGTAGCTGCCGCCATCCAGGGACGAGCCGAGGATCGGCACCGAGGCGTTGTTTCCGGCGTAGACGACGCCGCGGAGCTGTTCGGCCAAGCGTCGGTTCTCGCGCTGGAATGCGTCCACGGACTGCGCGAGGGTGCGGATCTCGTGGATGCGCAGCAGCACCATCGGGATGGAGAGCGCCTCGTAGCGCCCCTGGTCGGAGTCCAGCCTGAACTGGAACAGCGTGCCCTTGAGCCCCAGGGTATCCTCGACGCGGTGCTCACCGGACTGCATGGAGGTCTCCGGCAGGACCTGATCCAGCTCCACGTGGGGCGGATTCTCGTGGGCGTCGGCGGTGAGCTGAGCACGCGCCGGCACGGGGAGCCACGGGAGCAGGGCGAGAGTACACAGCGCCGCCAGTGCTCTCGACGTCACGCTACGGTTCACGACAGGGGTTCTCCCAGGCTTCCTCGATCTCGTCCAACCCTACTGTAAGCCCGGCCGCCGCGCCAGATCCATCGCCACAGTGATGGCAAGAGTCGTCACATCAGCCGGAGAAGAATCCCTTCTCCTGCTTGAAGCTGGGGGCGTGCAGGATAATCGTCTCCTCGCTGCTGCCGCCGGCGGCCGTCGCCACGTTGTGACGCAGGCCGGGGGCGCGCACCACGAGGCGCTTGCTGTCCGGGCTTCGCAGTATCGCTTCGTACGTCGCCCTCAGCTCGTCGATGGTCACGTTCTTGATGGCGGTGGCGAGATTCTCGCGCAGATCGAAGGCGTAGTGTTGCCTGTCGAGCTCGTTCCAGTAACGGCGGGTCCTGTCGTCCAGCGTGCTGTCCGCCTCGAGAAGATTACCGAGCAGGGCGGCCTTGTGCTGGTCGAACGTAGCCTGGTCCAGGCCGGCGATTTTTCCGCCGTACTCATTCAGGAAGGCCTCGATGTGATCCTGCAGAGCGATCGGATCCGCGATGGGCGACTGCACCACGAGCGCGATGCCCGGTCTCTCGAGTATCGACATATTGCTGGCGAAGACGATGTAGCCGAGCTCCTTCTCGGTGCGCAGGGCCTCGAAGAACGCGGGCCCCATCATGCTCATGAGCAGCCCGACCCGCGCGCGGCTGGAGAACTTCTTGTCCGGGCCCTGGTAGTAGACCACCACGGCGGAGTCGTCCTGGGCGTTCTCGACATCCCGGATATAGCTGTCGCCGCCGGCCAGCTTCACCACCCGCCCGCTCGGCACTGACACCGGTTTCGCGGGCGCGACGAGACCTTGCTCTACGACTTCTCCGAGCTTCACGGCGTCGGCGCGATTCAGGTTGCCGTGGGCGAGCGCGACCACTTCCAACTCACCGAGCAGTTGCGGCACGAACTCGCGCACATCCGCGGCGCTCACGTCGGCGATGGCGGCCAGCAACTCCTCCTCCGACCATGTCGGCTCGGTCAGCAGCAGCTGAACCTCGCCCATGGCGAGCCGATAGGGCGAGTCCTTCTTCGCGTTTCGCAGCCCCCTGATCATGTTCTCCTTGGCGATATCGAAGCGATCGTCGGCGATGGTCGGATCGCGAAGGGCATCGACGATGCGCTGGACGAGCACTTCCTGCTTGTCGTCGTATCCGGATACGCGAACCGTTAAGCCGCGAATGTGCTTGTAAAGGCTGTAACCGACGCCCGCCAGGTCGGCATCGTAGGAAAACTCCGTCAGCTGATCGTTCACGAGGCGAACGAACAGGCTGGTCAACACCGCGTGGCGCGCCGTGTCGTTGGCGACCGGAGAGCGCACGGTGAAATAGAAGTTCGCCAAAGGCAGATTGAACTCGGTATCGAGCCTGTGCCACAGCTCGAAGCCTGCGCGCCGCTCGAGGACCACCGGCACACCGCTCGCGCTCTCCTCGGTCTTGAGCGCCAGGTTCTCGGGGACGAAGCTGTTGGGGCCCGGCAGCGCGAGCGCGGCGTCGGGGGCGGGCGCGCTCCACAGCGCGAGCGTCTCCTTTCCGATTGGGCGGACGGCGTAGTCGACGCTGTACCAGTCCGTCTGCTTGTCCGTATCCAATCCCTTCGCCATGACGGTGAGCAGGACGTTGTCCGGACGCAGATAGCTCAGGTACTCGTTGACGAGCACCGGGTCGAATTCGTCCAGGAGATAGTGGCCGCGCAGCAGCTCCTCGGCGGGGAGCTCGTGAAGGTCGTTGGCCAGGGATCGCGCGAGACCCATGGGTTCCGCCTTCTCGGCGTACAGGAAGCGCATCTCGGAGAGCTTGCGCTGCTCGTCGAAGGCCCACTTGGGGACGCCGGACGCGCGCATCATGTCGATGTATCGGAACACGTAGGCGACGACCTCGTCGACGTTCGCGAGACCCGCCGGCGTGAGCTTCACCGACACGTTCATGGTGGCGTTGTTGGGATGGCTGACGCCGAGGCCGGAGCTCAGCCCGTCGCTCCAACCCTTTTCCTTGAGCAATGACAGCAGGCTGCCCTTGCCTTCGTGGCCGATCAGGTGGGATATGTAATGAGTCGGCTTGGTGCGCAGGTGCTCCTCTACCGGCGGCACGGGGAAGGTCAGGCTCAGGCCCCGCTGGTCCCGCACCGGCACGATGTCCACGCGGGCCGGCAGCCGCCCGGGGGCGAACAGCGGGACGTCGGACTCGAGCCGCGATCTGCCCGTGTTCGGAATTCCGGAGAACTTCTCGACGACCCACTCCCGCAGCTGCGGCAGGGGCTCCTTGCCAACCACCGCCAGCGCCATGATGTTGGCGGAGTAGTGATCGGCGTAGAAACGGAGCAGCTCGTCGCGGATGCTGTCCCCGTCCCGATCGGCCAGGGTCTCATTGCTGCCGACGGAGAAGCGGGTATAGGGATGATCGGGATTCATTACCTGTTTCTTCGCGTAGAACGAGCGTCGCCCGTCGCTCTTGAACTTCGAGGTGTACTCGGAGTGCACGACCTGGCGTTCCCGGCTCACGTACCTGGGCGTGAAGGTGGGCGCGACGAAGAACTGGGCGAAGCGATCCAGGGCCGGCTCCAGGTAGTCCTTGTCGATATCGAAGAAGTAGTTGGTGTGGTCGTAGGACGTGTAGGCATTGTCGCCGCCGCCGTGGGCCGCCATGAAGTCCTTGTACTCCGCGGAGTCCGGGTACTTTTCGGTACCCAGGAACAGCATGTGCTCGAGGAAGTGCGCGAGCCCCTCCCGGCCTTCGGGGTCGCTGCCGCTGCCGATGTTCACGTCCAGGGATGCGGCGGCCTTGTCGGTGGCCGGGTCGGAGACGAGGACCACCTTGAGGCCGTTGTCGAGCACCAGGGTCTCGTAGCTGCGCGGATCGTGGGGGCTCTTGATGACCTCGACGGCAGCCAGGGCGGTGGTCTGGGAGGCGAACGACCAGAGCAACACCATTGCCCACAGAAATGGCGCTTTGATCCGCGGGCTGGCGTTAATCCGCGGGCTCGTGTCAATCCGCGGGGGCGAGGTTCTCGACATGGGTGACTCCAGTTTCCGCCGGTTTTCGACCGCGCCGTGGACCGGGGGTTCCCGTGTGTCGGCGGCCGGCACAGTGTCAATATGGGTCTTGATTTGCCGACATTCTAGCCCATGGCCCGCCCGCGGGCTGTTAACGGAACGTCATATTACCGATCCTTATAACGCTATCCCTTTTCGTTCTTTCAACTCCGGAGGCTTACTCCATATAGTCGTACCGAACAGATATCCCCTTCCGGGGATACCGAATTCGGAGCCTTCGCGACATGTCCCACATCCACGTCATTCACGAGAACCACGAGTGGACGGCCCCGCTCCTGGCAGAGCTCGACGCCCTCGGCCGCCCCTACCGGGACTGGCATCTGGGAGAGGGCAGGCTCGCGCTGGACGAGGCGCCACCGCCCGGCGTCTTCTACAGTCGTATGAGTGCGTCGTCCCACACCCGCGGTCACCGCTACGCACCGGAGCTCACCGGAGGGGTGCTCGCGTGGCTCGAGTCCCACGACGCACGGGTGCTGAACGGCACCCGGGCGCTCGCGCTGGAAGTGAGCAAGATGGCTCAGCACGCGGCGCTTCGCCGGCATGGCATCAGAGTGCCCCGGACCGAGGCGG